>DATIPJ010000905.1:0-4707 GCA_035472155.1 Kofleriaceae bacterium | reverse complement strand
GAGAACCACGCGCGAACCCGAGCGAGCCACCGCATGGCGCCAAACTTAGTCATGAACGGGCCGACGGCAAGGTGCGCGGATTGACAGCGCGGCGAAGCATGAGTGAGCAGCGCACGGTATCGACGAGAGGCGTATTCGGGTCTAATACCGGCCATGCGGGCGAATACCGCGCCACTCGGTTCCGTGGAGGCGCTCGTCCGCGCGCTGCTCGACGAGTTCCCCGAGCTCGATCGAGGGCGGGTGCGGGCGGCGGTCGAGCGCGCGACGGCCAAGGTGGCGCATGCGCAGCTCGACACCGAGGGGCATCGCTTCGTCGACCAGCACCTCGCGCGCGTGGAGGCGACCGAGGAGGCGACCGAGCGCGCCCGGATCCTGCGCGAGCTGTCGGATAGCCTCGAGGAGCGGCGCGATGCCGAGCGTGCGCTCGTGGTCCGGCTGGCGGCGTTCGCCGAGGCGCCCGCGGCGGACGACCTCGATCCGCTGCTGCGGCTGGCGCGGGTCACGCAGCGCTGGAGCGAGCTGCCGCTGGATGAGATGACCGGCTTCGTCGACATCAATGACGACGCCAGCCCGCGGCGGCTGACCGAGCTGGCGACGGTGTGGCAGCAGCTCGGGCGCGGCTATCGCGCCGCCGACTGCCTCGAGCGCGTGCTGGCGCTCAAGCCGGCCGATGGCGACGCACACGAGTCGCTCGAGGTGTTCTATCGCAGCACGGGCGAGTGGCCGGTGCTGATCGATCTGCTCGGCCGGCGCGCGGTGCATGTGGCCGACCCCGAGCGTGCGGAGCTGTTCCGCGAGATGGGGCTGATCTACGAGCGCGAGCTCGGCGACGACGCCGGGGCGCTCGATGCGTACCGCGAGGCCGACCGGCTCGAGCCCGACCACGTGGACGTGGTGGATGCGCTGGCGCGGCTCGAGCTGCGGGTCGGGACCGCGGAGAGCTCGGATTCCGAGGCGCTGCTCACGCTCGAGCGGCTGGCGCGGCTCGTCGAGGACCCCACGCGCCGTGCGGTGGCGTGGTTTCGCGCCGCCGACGTCGCGCGGCAGTATGACTATGACCGCGCGCAAGCGCTCTACGAGCGAGCGCGCGCCGACGATCCAGAGCTGGTGCCTGCGATCGATGGGCTCGCAGCGCTGCTGCGCGATCGCGGCGACCTCGCAGCGGTGGTCGCGTTGCTGGTCGAGGCGGCCGCGCGGCCGGCCCTGGCGGGCGAGCGCTCGCGCTGGCTGGCGGATGCGGCGGACTTCTGCGTGGCGCTCGCCGACACCGAGCGCGCCAAGCAGCTCTACCGCGAGGCGCGCGCCGCCGACCCGGGCAACCACAAGGCGGGGCTCGCGCTGGTCGAGCTGTGCTGGGATACCGGCGATCTCGCCGATCTCGCGCCGATGCTCGACGAGCTGTGCCGCACGACCGTCGAGCCCGGGCGGCTGCGCGGGTATCTCCTGCAGCGCAAGAAGCTGGCGATCGAGCTCGGTGACATAGCGACCGCCCGCGAGATGCTGTCGCGCGCGGTCGCGCTCGATCCGCATGATCCGGCGACGCGGCGCGAGCTGGCGGACCTGCTGTTCGAGGCCGGCGAGTGGCGCGAAGCGCGCGCGTTCATCGAGGGGCTGCTCGAGGATCGCGAGGACGTGCTGCAGCCCGAGGTGTCGGTCGAGCTGCACTATCGCGTGGCGCGCTGCGCCTACCAGCTCGGCGACGCCGAGGGTGCGGCCAAGCACGCCGCGGTCACGCTCGCGCTCGCGCCTGATCATCGGCCCGCGCTGGTGCTCCGCACCGAGCTCGACGTCGCCAACCCCGAGGCCCTGTTGGCCGATCAGCTCGCGCTCGCCAACATCGCGCCGCCCGAGGAGAAGGGCGCGCGGTTCTCGGCGCTCGGCGACCGCTACGCCGAGCTCGGTGAGCGCACGACCGCGCGCGAGATGTATCGCGAGGCGCTCTCGCACCGGCCCGACGATCACCTGCTGCTGACGAAGTTCCTCGGGCTGGTCGCCGACGAAGGCGACTGGGGCTACAGCCTCGACCTCATCCAGCGGTTGACCGACACCGAGAACGACCTCAAGGTGCGCGCGCGCTATCGCCACCTCGCGGCGATGATCTCGCGCGACGAGCTCGACCGCCGCGATGAGGCCGCCGCGCTGTTCGGCCAGGCGATCGAGGACGACCCGCGGCTGTTCACCGCCGCGGACGAGCTCGAGGCGCTGCTCGGCGACTCGCCCGATCGCGAGGCGCTGATGCGGTTCTACACGCTGCGGCTCGAGCACGTGCGCACCGAGGAGGGTCGCAGCGGCGAGCGGCTGCGGCTGTGGGACCGGCTCGGCGAGCTGTGCCTCGCCCAGAGCCGCCGCGAGGACGCGGTCGCCGCGCTCGAGGTCGCGCTCCGGCTCGATCCGGATAACCTCGCGCGCCGCCAGCGGCTCGCCGACCTCTACCTCGACGCCGACCCGCGCCACGCCGCCGATGCCATCGCGCAGCACCAGGCGGTCTTGCGCGCCGACAAGCGCCGGGCGGCGTCGTACGAGGCGCTGCGCACGCTGTATCGCCGCACCCACCAGCCCGAGAAGGCGCGCGCGTGCGATCAGGCGCTCGACCTCCTCGGCAAGCGCGGAGACGATCACATCGCGCAACTGTTCGGGCCGCCTCGCCCGCCGGTGACCAGCACCGCGCGCAAGCCGCTCGCCAACGAGGACTGGGTCGCTCTCGGCAGCTTCGACGTCGATCTGCAGCTCTCGGCGCTGTTCGCGCTGGTCGCGCCCGCCCTCGCCACCGAGCGCGCACGCACCCGCCCGCCGCAGCTGCCGGGCGAGCTCGCGGCCGACGTGCCGCCCGCGATCGCCGAGGTGCTCGGCCAGGTCGCGACGAGCTTTGGCATCGCGCGCCCGCCGACCGTCGTCGACCCGGGCCAGCTCGCGGCCTGCACCACCATGCTGCGCGCGCAGGGTGGCGTGCTCGCTCCCGTCCTCGTCATCGGCCGGCCGGCGCTCGAGCACCAGGTCGAGGGCCCCGAGCTCGCGTTCGCGCTCGCCCGCCAGCTCGCCGACCTGCGCAGCGATCGATTCGCCCGCCTGCTCTGCCCGCGCGCCGCCGACCTCGCGCAGATCATCGAGCTCGCGCTGGCGCACGGCCAGGAACCGCCGAGCCACAGCGGGCGCTGGCTCGCGACCGCGCTGCATGCCGTCGAGCTCGATCAGGCGCTCGCGATCGCGCGCCGGCTCCGCGAGCGCGGCATCGATCCGGTGCGCGCGGCGCTGTCGTGGCTCGCCGCGACCGATCGCGCCGCAGATCGCATCGGCCTGGTGATCACCAGCGACCTGCCCGCCTGCGTGCGCGTGCTCGAGCGCGAGCGCACCGCCGCCCCCGGCGAGGTCGATCGCGTCATCGAGCTGGTGTGGGCGAGCGTGACCGAGGAGGTCCTCGGCGTGCGCGGACGGATCGAGCGCTGGCCCACGCACCCGCGCCAGGAGCGCACCGCGTAGCGCGGACCGCGAATCCTGTGCGACCGCGTACGCGCACCGCAGCGATCGATCGCGTGCGTGTGTAGATTTCGAACAGCCAGGACCACCGATCTCGCGTGACAGCCAGAAGACACGCTCGCGCGACCGGAGCGCCGCGCAGCACGTGATAGATGACGCCGGAGGGGAATCCATGAACAGACTCGTCTGCGCGATCAGCAGTGTCCTTGCGTTCACCGGTTGTGCCACCGATCTCGACCCGACGGATCCCGAGCAGGGAGCCGCGGCCCCCGGCGACGAGGCGCCGATGGATCCGATGCCCAACCAGGACGAGGGCAGCGTGACCTCGACCAACATCCAGCACGTGTTCGTCATCGTGCTCGAGAACCACGGGGCATCCGACATCTACGGCAACACCACGCACGCGCCCTACATCAACACCACGCTGCTGCCGCTGGGCGGGCGCGCGAGCGCCTTCGTCGACAAGCTCCCATCGCTGCCGAGCGAGCCGCACTACGTGTGGATGGAGGCCGGCACCAACGCGTTCTCGGACCGCACGTTCACCAACGACAACAACCCGTCATCGACCAACAGCACGTCGAGCACGGCGCACCTGTCGACCCAGCTCACGGCGGCGGGCCAGAGCTGGCTGTCGTACCAGGAGGGCCTCAACAGCACGAGCGGCACCTGTCCGATCGCGACCAGCGGCAACTACGCACCCAAGCACGATCCGTTCATCTTCTTCAAGGACGTCGCCGGCAACCCGCCGTCGAAGACCAACGCGTTCTGCACCGCGCACCACAAGGCGTACAGCGCGTTCGCCGCCGACCTCGCGAACAACCGCGTCGCCGCCTACAACTTCATCACGCCCAACCTGTGCCACGACATGCACTCGAACAGCTGCAGCGGCTCGTCGGATCCGATCAAGCAGGGCGACACGTGGCTCTCGCAGAACGTGCCGCCGATCCTCGACTACATCAGCACGCACAAGGGCGTCCTGTTCATCGTGTGGGACGAGCCCGTCGGCTCGACGGGCACCATCCCGCTCATCGTGCTCGGACCTCACGTCAAGCCGAGCTTCGTGAGCAGCGTGAGCTACTCGCACGGCTCGCTGGTCAAGTCGGTCGAGCAGATCTTCGGGCTGCCGTCGCTCGCGACCGTGACCGCCGACAACGCGTTCGGCGCGTTCTTCGACACCGGCTTCTTCCCCTGAGCGCTCCGCGGCCTATTCCACGCGCTGAATGATGTGGATGC
>DATIPJ010000904.1:0-7597 GCA_035472155.1 Kofleriaceae bacterium | reverse complement strand
GCGTCGGCCGGCTTGGCCTCGTCCGCCTTGAGCTCCTCCGCCTTCACCTCATCCGGCTTCTTGTCGTCCGCCGTCTTGCCGACCTTGCGGTCGCCGGAGCGATCGAGCGCGCTCAGCGTGGCGGCGACATCGACCTTCCGGTCCTCCGCGCTCTCAGGATGCGCCTCATCATAGATAGTGGCGTTGCGCGCGCGGCCGGCTCGCATGCGTTCGGTGAACGGCGCTTCGTCCAGTTGCCCGAGGCCGGGCACGAAACCGCGAAGCCCTTCGGGACCCCAGTGCAGCGACCCGAACGCACCCTCGGCGCCGAGCCGCGCGCGGCCGCCCTCGAGATCCAGCGAGGACGTCCCGGTGGCGGTGGTTTGTGTGAGCTTTGCATCGAGCGCGCTGGTGCTCGTTGCGTTGGTCCCGGTCGCGGTCGGGCCATCGCCGCTGCGCTCGGTGTGATGGAACCGGATCGGCCCGAGCGCGGTCGGGATCACAAAACCAGCTGTGCCGTGTGCGCCCTGCTCACCATGCGCACCCGGCGGATGGCTGCTGGCCGCCTGGCGAGCGATCAGCTGCGGATCGGTGGCGGTCGAACCAACCGGCCCGCGGCCGACCGTCGAGATGCGCAGTCGCGGATCGTGCGCGAGCGGCTCGTCCGCAGCGCGGTCTTTGTCGGCCGCCTCGGCAGCGTCCTCGATCGAGCCATCCTCTATAGATGTGTCGTCGTCCGCGTCACCCGGCTCGCCGCCCTCGCGGGCGCGGCGGTCGACGCGACGCCCGGCGCCGTCGATCTCCTCGCCGTCCTCCTTGGCCAGCTCGGTCGCGAGCGCGCGCTCGACGGTGGCGAGCACCTCACTCAGGCTCTCGCCCACCGCAGCCGCGGCGGCCGCCGCGCGCACGTTGCCGCGCTGCGGGGTGACCATCATCCGTCGGATCGCTGCCTCGATCGCTTCGATCGCCTTGTCGCGCGGCGTCTCGTTGGCCTTCGTCGGCAGCTCCTCGGCCGGCGAGCGCGATTCGCCGTCCGCCGGCTCTCGCTTTGCGCCCTCGACGTCGGGCGGACGATGTGTGCGCCGCGGCCCCGACTCTGTGTCCGGATCGTGATTGGGATCGCGCGCGACCTCAGTTTGCGGAGCCATGGCGGCGACCGCGGCCAGCGAGCGCGTCAGTTTTCCGATGACCTGCTCCACCTCGGGCGCATTCATCGCTGCGTGCGCGTCGAGCCGGATCGCGTCGACGATCTGACGCGGCAGCGCCTGGAGGTCCGACGGTCGCGGACGCTGCGGTAGCGCCTCGGCGGCAGCGAGCGTCCGCTTGCCGAGCGCGGCCATGATATTGCCGAGCCTAGGCGGAGTTGTCGCGCGAGATTCCCGTCGAGGAACCTCTCGATCGCGCCTCAATGCGCGGTCCCGCTCACGCAGACGCGAGCGACGAGTCATGGAGCGGCACTTTTACGGTTGAGCGATAGTGATGTTTCCCAGTCCGCACAAACCGTATATTGAAATTCATGGGCCGTTTGATCGGAGTCGCTGCCGACCTCTCTCTCGTCGCGAGAGATGGGTCGTCACTCACGCGCGCCGACGCAAACGCGTGGGTGATTACGATCCCCGGCCTCGTTGACGCCGCTGTTATTGGCAGTGAGATCTGGACAGCGTCTGCAGGCGACGTTGCGTTGAAGCGGTTCGCCCTCGATGGCGCTCGCGTCGGCGATATCCCACTTCCAGGGACGATCGGGCATGGACGCTGGCTTACGTCGGCCTTCGTGCGCGCTGTCGTCTGGCAGGGCGACGCGCCGTGGGGCGTGCGCGAGGACGGCCCGGTCGCGCTGCCGCCCGCCGAGATTGCGGCACCGATCACGGACGGCCGCTGGCTGATATGGCGTAATGGCCATGCATCGCTGTGGCGCTCGACCAGCGAGGTCTGGCGAGTCCCGCTCGGTGAAGCGACGAGCCTCGTCGATGCAGCGGCGCTGCTCGAGGGCCGGCTGGTCGCGCTGTGCCTGCGCGAACGTCCAGCACAGGGCTTGCGCTTGCTCGTGCTGGGTGTGCGCGACGGCGCAGTGTTCTGCAGCCTGCGGCTCACCGGGGTCAAGCGGCTGCGATTCGCCCCGCGCCGCGGCACCGCGCTGATCCACGTCGCCGAGCAGGTGATCGCGATCGATCTGCGACTGGGCCGCGTGCTGCGCGAGATCGCCGTGGGCTCCGAGCTCGAGGACTTCGTGGTCGACGAGACCATGCAGGCGGTCGGGCTGCTCGCGCCCGAGGGCATGGTTGCAATGAAGTACGCCGACTTCGAGCGCGGTCTGGTCCCCGAGCCCGCGGTGCACGGCCCGGCCGATCTGGGTCCACACGACAGCCGCGCGGCGGTCGGCGATCGCGCGAGCACGCTCGACCACGCGCTGGCCGAGGGCTCGCTCGCCGAGTATCCGCTGCCGCCGTTGCACGGCGCTGGTGAGCAGGCGGGCGCCGACGGCGAGTCGCCGCTCGTCGCGGTCGTGGCCGAGCTGCCGGACGTCGCACCCATCGAGCCACCGGCGCTGCCGCGTCCGCCGCGCGATGACGCGTTCACGCCCGGGCCACTGTGGGCGTTCGGTCCGCACGAGGAGTGGCCGCTCGCCGGTGCGCTCGAGGCGCGGCGCTCGCTCGAGGTGCGCCTGGATCTACTCGGCGCCCGCGTGTGGAGCGCGATCGCCGAGGCGTGGGACTCGGGCCGGATCTCGCAGCCCGATAGCCGCGAGCCGCCGTTCGCGGCCGAGGTGGCGGGCATCCTGCACCGCAGCTCGGGCCGCGCCGCCGAGCACGTCGCCGCCGCGCGCGCCCACGTCGCCGAGCTCGAGGCCGCGCTCGCCGCGATCGATCTCCCGCGCGGCAAGCGGCTGATCCCGATCGAGGTCCTCGGGCGGCAGTTCGGGCTCTCACCCCTCGCGGTCTCGATCCTCCTGGCCGTCGCGGGGCCGCACCTCCGCGGCGACTACGCCCGGCTCTACGGCGTTCTGGTGAACGACCCGGCGCGCGCGCTGTGCGACGAGCTGCTCGTCACCCACATCCTGGGCGTCGACCGCACCGATGCCATCGCCCGCGAGCTCGAGCGGGACCGCCCGCTGCGCCGCTACGGCCTGGTCGCGGTCGCGCCCGACGCACCGTCGCGGCTGTTCGCAGCACTGAGCGTCGACCCGATGGTCGTGCGCATCATCCGCGGCGGCTCGCCCGATGTCGACACCGACCCGCACCTGCGCCCGCGCATCGCCGACCGCGGGCTCGATCAGGTCCGCGTGCCGCGCGCGCTGCTCGCCGATGCGATCACCGCGCTCTCGGTCGCGACCGATGCGCCGGTCCGCATCGTGGTGCGCGGCCGCGCGGGCAGCGGGCGGCGCACCCTGCTCGCCGCGCTCGCGGCGCACGCCGGCCGCGCCCTCGGCGTCATCGATCTCGGCGGCGCGCCGCGCGAGCCCACCCGCCTGCTCGAGCTGCTCCGCGCCTCGCTGCGCCGCGCGCTGATGCGCGGGTGGATCCCGTGCGTCGAGGGCCTCGACTTCGTGTCCGACGACGACGCCCAGCTGCGCGACGGCATCGCGACGATCCTGCGCGATCACCCGGGTCCGCTCGCGCTGCGCCTGCCGCCGATGTTCCGCGCGCCGCTCGATCCGGGATACCTGTCGCTCGATCTGCCCGTGCTCGACGAGCGCGAGCGCCAGGCGGTGTGGACCGACGCGCTCGCCCGCCGCGGCCTGCAGGCCGCCGACGCCACCGATCTCGCGGCGCGCTACCGCGTCGGCCCGGGCGTCGTCGAGCGCGTCACGGGGATCGTCGGCGAGGCGTTCCGGCTCGCCCCCGGCGGCGAGGTCGACAGCACCGCCGCCACCGCCGCCGTCAACACCGCCGTGCGTCAGCACCTCGAGAACCGGATCGGCGACGTCGCCACGCGCGTCGGTCGCCAGGCCACGTGGTCCGACGTCGTCCTTCCCGAGGACCTGGTCGACAGCCTGCTCGAGATCACCGGCCGCGTGCGCTACCGCAAGAAGGTCTTCGAGGACTGGGGCTACGGCCGATCGATCACCACCTCGCGCGGCATCACCGCGCTGTTCTCGGGCGGCCCCGGCACCGGCAAGACCATGGTCGCCGGCGTGATCGCGCGCGACCTCGGCGTCGAGCTCTACCGGGTCGACGTCTCGCGCATCACTTCGAAGTGGGTCGGCGAGACCGAGAAGAACCTGGCCAGCCTGTTCGACGCCGCCGAGGACGGCCAGGTCATGCTCCTCTTCGACGAGGCCGACTCGCTGTTCGCCAAGCGCACCAGCGTGCAGACCTCGGTCGATCGCTACGCCAACATGGAGGTCAACTACCTCCTGCAGCGGCTCGACAGCTTCGAGGGCATCGCGATCCTGACCACCAACTTCGGCTCCGCGATCGACCCCGCGTTCCGCCGCCGCCTCAGCTTCCGCGTGACGTTCCCGTTCCCCGACGAGGAGATGCGCGAACGGCTGTGGCGCGCGCTGATCCCTTCCGAGGTCCCGCGCGTCGAGGCGATCGACTTCTCCAGCCTCGCGACGCGCTTCAAGCTCTCGGGCGGCTACATCCGCAACGCGAGCCTGCGCGCCGCGTTCCTCGCCGCCGAGGAGGGCCTCGCGCTCACGCAGGACCACATCGAGCGCGCGATCCGCGCCGAGTTCCGCGAGATCGGCAAGCTCGCCGACACCGGCATGCTCGAGTAAGCGTGTCTGCGGCGCGCCGTCGCAGCCACGGCTCCGGATTTCAGCGACACTGCATTTCGCTCTCGTCGGAAACAAGCACGCTGCGAGCTCATCGCATCTCGGTTCGTGTGCGAGTGCTCTCGACAGCGCGGCACTCGTCGCGCGTGCAGCGAGATCGTCATGTAGGACGCGGCGCACAGATGGAATGTCGTCGTCGTCGACGCAACTCACCAGCGTCTTGCGATAACGTGATTCCATGGTGGCCGGCATATGTCCGCGGTGTAAAGCCGCCGTGGCATTGCACGAGGGGCGCCCGTTCGTGACGGCCGAAGGCGTCGTCGAGATGTGGCATCCGGCCTGCTTCGACGATCGCGACGTTTGCGTTGCGCGTTCGACGCCGATCGACTTCTTGCCCACGCCGCCCACACCGCGCGTCATTCGTGTGCTCGGCGGAGCGGTCGCTGCCTCGATGATGGTCGCGATCGTGATCGGACAGTGGACGTGGGGTGAGATGGCGCCGCCGCCCGCGACATCGCTCGCCAACGTCGATCTCGGCGGGCTGACCGAGCCGGTCCGCTTCCGCATGGTCGACACCGAGCACGAGGTCGTCCCATCGCAGATCGCCACCGTCGAGACCGAGATCGAAGCGCGCTACGAGGTGCCGCTGCGCAAGGGCATCCGCCTCGATGAGCTGTTCCCCTCGCTGCGCGCGTGGACCCACCCGGTCACCGGTACCGCCGAGCTGATGCCCGAGCAATCGAGCCGCCATTTCGGCGCGCCGCGCGAGGGCATCGAGCGCGCTGAGTGCGGCGAGGGCCACTGCGGCGTCGACCTCGACGGCCCGCGCGGCCGCCCACTCGTCGCCGTCGCCTCCGGCACCATCGTCCGCGTCGAGCTCAACGAGATGGGCCTCGACGGCCGCAGCGGCCGCTACGTCCGCATCGAGCACGACGACGGCACCCTCACCTCCTACATGCACATGGACCAGGTCGCCGATCTTCGCGTCGGCGATCGCGTCTCCGGCGGCCAGTACGTCGGCACCCTCGGCGCGACCGCGGTGTTCTCCGCCCCGCCGCACTGCCACTTCGCCCTCGAAGTCCCCGATCGCGCGGGCCAGCACGGCGACATCACCGACACCCACTTCGTCGACCCCGCTCCCTTCCTCGTGCGCGCCACCGTGGCCCCGGCGCTGCCTACCGTCGTCCGCCACCACCCGATCCAGCCGTCGTTCTGATCGGCGAGCGCGCTACTGCTGTGCGTGCTCGGCGAGGATGTCGGCGACGCAGAGCGTGAGCCTGCGCGCGGTGGGCAGGTGAAGGAACTCGTTGGGGCCGTGGGCGTTGGAGCCTGGGCCGAGGACGCCGGTGATGCAGAACTGCGCGTTGGGGAACTTCTCGCCCAGCATGTACATGAAGGGGATGGTTCCGCCCTCGCCCATGAACATGGCGGGCTTGCCGAAGTGGCGCATCGAGGCGTTCTCGAGGGCCTTCTCGAGCCAGGGGGCCATCTCCGGGGCGTCCCAGCCGGCGCTCGCGTTGGCGCCCGCGAAGCTGACCTTGGCGCCGTAGGGCGGATCTTTCTCGAGCAGCTCTTTGACTGCGGCGGTGGCGGCGGCCGGCTCGACGCGCGGCGGGATGCGGATCGAGAGCTTGAGGTTGGTCGACGGGCGGAGGACGTTGCCGGCGTTGCCGATCGCCGGCCAGCCATCGGCGCCGGTGATCGCGAGGCCCGGGCGCCAGGTGCGGTTGAGGATGAGCTCGACGTTGTTGCGCGTGACCGGCTCGACGCCCGCCTGCAGCGGGAACTTGCTGAACACCTCGTCGCCGATGACCTGCGCGGTGCGCTCGGCCTGCAGCACGCGCTGGCGCGGGATCTGGGTGCCAAGGGCGGCGAGCTTGATCTGGCCGGTGTGGCTGTCCTCGAGGCGATCGAGGAGCTGGCGGACCACGCGCTCGCTCGCGGCGATGACGCCGGTGCCATCGCCGGAGTGCACGCCCTCGGTGAGCAGCGAGACCTCGAGGTTGCCGATCACGAGGCCGCGCAGCGACGTCGTCGACCACAGCTGGTCGTAGTTGGCGCAGCCCGAGTCGAGGCAGACGGCAAGCGAGATCTGGCCGATGCGCGGCGCGAGGTGATCGATGTACGCGGGCAGATCGTAGCTGCCGCTCTCCTCGCAGGCCTCGATGAGCACGACGCAGCGCGCGTGTGGTACCTTGTCGCGACGCAGGGCGTTGATCGCCGTGAGCGATGCGAAGATCGCGTAGCCGTCATCGGCGCCGCCGCGGCCGAACAGCTTGTCGCCTTCGATCACGGGCGTCCACGGCCCGAGCCCGTCGCGCCAGCCGGTCATCTCGGGCTGCTTGTCGAGGTGGCCGTACAGCATCACGGTGTCGCCGGCCCGCCCACCGGTGCCGGGGATATCCATGAAGATGACCGGCGTGCGCTCGCCGAGCCGCACGACCTCGAGCGTGGCGCCGTCGGGGAGCTGCGAGCGCGCCCAGCCCGCGAGCAGGTCGGTCGCCTTGTCCATGTGCCCGTGCTTGCGCCAGTCGGGATCGAACATCGCCGACTTGTTGGGGATCTTGATGTAGTCGACGAGCGTGGGGACGATCGACGACGCAAACAGCTCTTCGGTCCACTTGGTGGCGGAATCTGCGACGGCCATGCGCGGACTCTACTTGCGATCGGCGGCTGGATCTATCATCGGCAGGGCCCCTGGTGAGTGAACTGTGCGAAACCTGCCCGAAATCGTGGGATGCAACGGGCGCTTCGCAGCGCTACACGAAGACGCAGGGTCTCGTACTATTGGAGGCATGGTGATCCGGCTGTCGGACGAAAATAAGCCCCCCGCGCCCCCGAAGCGTGAGGGCCAGCGACAGACGGGGTTGGTGCTCGATGAACGCACGCGCACCAAGAAGC
>DATIPJ010000903.1:0-5951 GCA_035472155.1 Kofleriaceae bacterium | reverse complement strand
GATGTCGGAGGCCGGCAGGCCCAGCTCCTCGGCGACGATCTGCGCGTACGTGGTCTCGTGGCCCTGGCCCTGAGACTTGGTGCCGAAGCGCGCCATCGCCTTGCCCGTCGGGTGGATGCGGATCTCGGCGGAGTCAAACATCTTGATGCCGAGGATGTCGTAGTCCTTCGACGGGCCCGCGCCGACGACCTCGGTGAAGCTCGAGATGCCGATGCCCATGAGCTGGCCCTTCGCGCGCTTCTCGAGCTGCTCCTTGCGAAGCGCGCGGTAGTCGATCATCTGCATCGCTTTATCGAGAGCGGCTTTGTAATTGCCACTGTCGTATTCCCACCCGGTCGGCGACTTGTACGGGAATTGATCAGCCCGGATGAAGTTCTTGAGCCGGAAGTCGGCCGGGTCCTCGTTGAGCTGGTGGGCGAGGATGTCGACCATGCGCTCGATCATGTGCACGGCCTCGGTGACGCGGAACGAGCAGCGGTACGCCACGCCGCCCGGCGGCGTGTTGGTGTACACGCCGTCGATCTCGACGTGCGCCGCTTTCATGTCGTACGAGCCGGTGCAGATGCTGTAGAGGCCCGCCGGGAACTTCGACGGATTTGCCGCGGCCTCGGCGGCGCCGCAGTCCGCCAGGGTCTTGACCTGAAGGCCGATGATCTTGCCGGTCTTGTCGGCCGCGAGCTTGGCGTGCATGTGGTAGTCGCGCGCGAAGCTGTCGGCCTGGAGATTCTCGCTGCGGTCCTCGATCCACTTGACCGGGCGGCCGAGCACGAGGCTGGCGACCGCGCAGCACACGTAGCCCGGATAGACCGGGACCTTGCCGCCGAAGCCGCCGCCGATGTCGGGCGAGATGATCTGGATCATGTGCTCGGGGAGGCCCGAGACCAGCGCGAACACCGTGCGGTGGGCGTGCGGCGCCTGCGAGGTCATGTAGATCTGCATGTGGCCGCGAATCTTGTCGTAGTTGGCGACCATGCCGCAGGTCTCGATCGACGAGACGTGAATGCGCGGCAGGTAGATGTCTTCCTCGACGACGGTGGCGGCGCTGTTGAACACCGCGTCCGTCGAGGCCTTGTCGCCGGCCTCCCAGTGCCAGACGTGGTTGGTCTTCTTGGGCTTGTCGTCGCGCACGAGGACCTTGTCCTGGAGCGCCTTGTGCGGATCGACCACGGCCTCGAGTGGCTCGTACTCGACCTGCACCTTCTCGATCGCGTCCGCGGCGATGTAGCGCTCGGTCGCGACCACCACGCAAACCTCCTGCGCGTAGTACGCGACCTTCTCGATCGGCAGCACCATCTGGGTGTCGGACATGAGGGTCGGCATCCAGTGGAGGTTGCCGGCCTTCTTCAGGTCCTCGCCCGTGATCACCGCGAGCACGCCGGGGATCGCGAGCGCGGCGCTGGCGTCGATCTTGAGGATCTTGGCGTGCGCGTACGGGCTGCGCACGATGTCCATGTAGACCATGCCGGGGAGCTTGACGTCGTCGACGTAGCGCCCCTTGCCCTGGAGGAAGCGTGGGTCCTCCTTGCGCTTCATGCGGTGGCCCATGCCGCACACCTTGTCGGGGGTGGTGACGCGGACCTCGTCGGTGGTCTCGACCCTCCGCGACGAGCCTTCGGGCTTGGGCGAGTGATGCTCGGTGCGATCATCAAAGTGCGTCGCCATGGCTTACGCTCCCTTCTCTGCGCGCAGCTTCTCGGCGGCGTACTGGATGGCCTCGACGATCTTGTTGTATCCGGTGCAGCGGCACAGGTTGCCGGAGATGCCGTGCCGGATCTCGTCCTCGGTCGGGTTGGGGTTGCGGGTGAGGAGCGCGCGCGCGCTGATCAGCATGCCGGGCGTGCAGAAGCCGCACTGCAGGCCGTGGCGCTCCCAGAAGCCCTCCTGCAGCGGATGGAGCTTGCCGCCGGCGGCGAGGCCCTCGACGGTCTCGATCGTCGCGCCGTCGGCCTGGACCGCGAACACGGTGCAGCTCTTGACGGCCTCGCCGTCGACGCTGATCGTGCACGCGCCGCAGCTCGTGGTGTCACAGCCGATGTGCGTGCCGGTCAGGCCGAGGTCCTCGCGGATGAAGTGGACCAGCAGCGTGCGCGCCTCGACCTTGCGGGTCTGCTGCTCGCCGTTGATGGTGACGGTGATCTCGTGCTGGCTCATGGGCGGCCTCCTTGTGCGCGCTCGGCGGCGCGGCGCACCGCGCGTTTGGTGAGGACGCGGACCATGTCGCGCTTGTAGTCGACCTGGCCGCGGAGATCGGCAGATGGATCGCATTCGGCGGCCGCGGCCTTGCCGGCGGCCTCGAGGACATCATCGGTGAGCTGCTTGCCGGCGAGCGCCGCCTCGGCGTTCTTGGCGCGCATCGGGATCGAGCTCACGTTGGTGAGGCCGATGCGCACGCTCTTGACCGTCTTGCCGGCGAGCTCGAGCTGCACGGCGACCGCCGCGACCGCGTAGTCGCCGACCTTGCGCTCGATCTTGAGGTAGGCGCCGCCGCTGCCCGCGACGGGCTTGGGGACGCGAATCTCGGTGAGGATCTCGCCGGGCGCGAGGCTGGTCTCGAACAGCCCGACGAACAGGTCGTCGATCGCGATCGTCCGCGTGCCCTTGGGGCCGCGCGCGATGACCTGCGCGTTGTAGGCGAGCATCGTCGCCGGATGATCGTTGGCCGGGTCGGCGTGCGCGAGGTTGCCGCCGACGGTGGCCTTGTTGCGCACGAGCGGGTCGGCGATCACCTTGGCCGTGTCGAGCAGCAGCGGGTACGACTTCGCGACCGCGGCCGAGGCCTCGAGCGCATACTCGCGGGTCAGTGCACCGATCGCGAGGTGGTCGCCGCGCTCCTCGACGTACGCCAGGTCCCGGATCCGGTTGAGGTCGACCAGGGCCTCGGGAGATGCGAGCCGGAACCGCATCGCAGGGATCAGGCTCTGGCCGCCCGCGAGGATCTTCGCGGTGTCGCCCAGCCGCGCGAGCAAGGCGACCGCCTCGTCGAGCGTCTTGGGCGCATGATAGTCGAAGGAGGCTGGGATCATGGTGACTCCTAGTGGCGCAACAACAGCCATACGATGACGGCGGCCTGGATCAGGATGATTCCGACCAGTACCGATCTCGGAAACAACGTACTCGCGACTTCCTTGGCAACGGCATTGGCAAGTGCGGATTGCTTGGTCTTCACCGGCGTGAAGGTGGGAGTTGCCGGCGATCGCGGCGCCGGCGGAGGCGCGGTGGCGGCAGCGCTCGAACCGCCTGCGCCGCTGCGGGCGGTATCGATCGCCTCCGCGGCGACGGCGGCCGGCGGGCTCGCTTCGGGGCGCGGCGCGGGCTCCTGCGGCGCAGCCGACGCAGCGGGCGCGGCGGGCGCGGCGGCTGGAGCGGGCGTGGCGGGCGCGGTGGCTGGAGCGGGCGCGGCGCTCTCCTTGGCGGCGGCCTCGCGGTGCGCAGCCGCGCGCAGCTTGATGTTGGTGTGCAGCCCCTCGAGGCTCTGCGCGACGATCGCGCGCGCGGACGCCTCGAGCAGGCGCTGCCCGACGCTGGCGATCTTGCCGCCGACCTGGGCATCGGTGTCGTAGACCACGCGCGTGCGGTCGCCCTCGGCGGCGAGCTTGACCGCAGCGGTCGCCTTGACGAAGCCGGGCGCGCCGCGGCCATCGACGACCATCGTGTAGGACTCGGGCTCGACCTTGTCCTTGAGATCGACCTTGCCGGTGAAGTTGCCCTGGATCGGCCCGACCTTGACCTTGATCTCGCCGACGTACTGGCCGTCGACGAGATCGAGCTTCTCGCAGCCGGGCATCACGGCGGCGAGGATCACGGGATCGAACAGCGCGCTCCACACCTCGGGAACGGTGGCATCGAACAGATAGTCGCCTGCGAGCTTCATCGGGACACCTCGGCGCGCTGTGGCGCGCTTGCGGGGAGCTTGCGCGATCCGGGGTCGCGATGGGGCACCAGTGGCGATCCCGCTCCCGGAGCCGGGGCGGCGCCCTTGCGGCGCGGCAGCCGGCCGAGCCGCTGCGCGAGGACCTGGAGCGAGGCCAGGTCGTGGACCGGCAGAAAGTCGTCGACGTAGGCGAGCGCGGCCGCCATGCCGCGCGCCTCGGGCGCATAGCCCGGGCGGCCCGCGAGCGGGTTGAGCCACACGATGCGGTGCGCGCGCTCGGCGAGCCGCCGCATCTCGTCCGCGAGCCGCGCGGGGTCGCCGGTGTCCCAGCCGTCGCTGATGATGAGGACGACCGCGCCGCGGCCGAGCACCCGGCGGGCATGCTGGCGCTCGAAGGTGTGCAGGCAGTCGCCGATCCGCGTGCCGCCCGCGAAGTCGACGATCTCGCGCGCGGCGTGGTCGAGCGCGGCGTCGACGTTGCGGATCTTGAGCGGCCCCGTGATGCGGGTCAGACGCGTGCCGAACACGAAGGTCTCGGTGCGCGCGTGGCGCTGGGTCACGCCGTGCAGGAACTGCAAGAGGATGCGCGAGTAGAGCTCCATCGAGCCGCTGATGTCGGCGAGCACGACGAGCGGACGGCGCCGGAGCTTGCGCCGGCGCCGCGCGAGCGAGAGCACCGCACCGCCGCGCCGGGCCGCGTCGCGCACGATGCGCGGCAGATCGAGCCGGTCGCCGCGGCGCGCCCGGACCAGCCGCCGCGAGACCCGCAGGGTCATGTCGAGCCGCAGCTCGCGCATCGCGCGCGCGATCGCGTCGAGCTCGTCGGCGGTGCACTCGGCGAAGTCCTTGCGCTGGAGCTGCTCGAGGCTGCTCGCCGCCTTGGCGTGGTCGGGGACCTCGACCTCGCGCGCCGCCGGGTCCACGCGCTCCGCCATGTACGCGCCCAGCGCGGTGCGAAAGAACTCCTTGCGATCGTGGCGCGGCGCGAGCGGCGTGGCCTGGGGCGGAGCGGGCCGCGCCCGTCGGGGCCCGCCGAAGAACTCGGCGAACAGCTCGTCGAACACGGCGAGGTCCTCGCGGCGGAACACCAGCGTCGCACGCGCCGCCAGGTAGACGTCGCGGCGCGCGAGCGGATCGACCCACGCCAGCGCCTGCGCGAATGACTCGGTCTGATCGACGCCGACGCGCAGGCCCGCCGCGCGCAGCGCGCGAACGAACGCGACGACGTCGGGCGGCACGCCCGGGCCGCGCCCGCCGGCCTCGCCGCGCACCTCCGCGCCGTTGAGCTTCACGGCGATTCTCCGAGGAGCTGCGCGGCGACCGGGCCGCGGATGCGCTCGATATCGTCGTGGTACTTGAGGAGCAGTCCGAGCGTGGCGTCGACGGTCGCGGCGTCGAGCGTGCTCGGGCCCACGTGGGCGATCGCCTCGGCCCAGTCGACGGTCTCGGCCACGCCGGGGAGCTTCGAGAGGTCCTCGCGGCGCAGGCGCTGCACGAACGCGACCACGCGCTCGCGCAGATGCTCGCCGAGCGCCGGCACCTTGCGGCGCACGATCTCGATCTCGGTGGCGAGCGACGGGTAATCGATCCAGTGGTAAAGGCAGCGCCGCTTGAGCGCGTCGTGGACGTCGCGCGTGCGGTTCGACGTCAGGACGACGATCGGGCGGTAGCGCGCCTTGAGCGTGCCGAGCTCGGGGATCGTGATCTGGAAGTCGCCGAGCAGCTCGAGCAGAAAGCTCTCGAACTCCTCGTCGGCGCGGTCGATCTCGTCGATCAACAGCACCGGTGGGCGGTCGGCCGCGGCGTCGATCGCCTGGAGCAGCGGCCGGCGCAAGAGGAATGCCTCGCGGTACAGATCGCCGGTCGCGCCGTCGCCGACGCCCTCGCCGCTGCGCGCCTGCAGCTCGAGCAGCTGGCGCGGATAGTTCCACTCGTAGGCGGCCTGCGAGACATCCAGCCCCTCGTAGCACTGCAGTCGGATGAGCCGGGTCTCGAACAGCTCGGCGAGCACGCCGGCCAGCAGCGTCTTCCCGACGCCCGGCGCGCCCTCGAGGAACAGCGGGCGCTGCATGCGGAGCGC
>DATIPJ010000902.1:0-15887 GCA_035472155.1 Kofleriaceae bacterium | reverse complement strand
TGACCATCATGGCGATGACGATCACGATGGCGATCACGACCACGACCATGGTCACGATGATCACGGTCGCTAGGTAGCAAGGAGCTCACGTGGCCGTACACCGCGTCGGCATCATCATGAACGGCGTGACCGGGCGCATGGGCACGAACCAGCACCTCGTCCGCTCGATCGTCGCGCTCCGCGCACAGGGCGGGCTCGACCTCGGCAATGGCGACGCGCTGTTTCCGGATCCGATCCTGGTCGGCCGCAACGAGGACAAGCTGAAGGCGCTGGCGCGCGCGCATGGCCTGGAGCGCACGTCGACCGACCTCGGCCGCTGCCTCGGCGGCCCCGACAGCGCCAACGACACGATCTACTTCGATGCGCAGACCACCGGCCGCCGCGCCGAGGCGGTGCGCGCCGCGATCGCCGCCGGCAAGCACGTGTACTGCGAGAAGCCGATCGCGAGCGACCTCGCCACGTCGCTGGAGCTCGCACGGCTCGCGCGCCGCCGCGGCGTGAAGAACGGCGTCGTGCAGGACAAACTGTTCCTGCCCGGCATTCGCAAGCTCAAGCGGCTCGTGGCCAGCGGCTTCTTCGGGCGGATCCTCTCCGTGCGCGGCGAGTTCGGCTACTGGGTCTTCGAGGGCGACTGGCAGCCAGCGCAACGGCCGTCGTGGAACTACCGCAAGGAGGACGACGGCGGGATCATCGTCGACATGTTCTGCCACTGGCGCTACGTGCTGGACCACACCTTCGGGCCGGTCCGGTCCGTGTCGGCGCGCGGCGCGACCCACATCCCCGAGCGGGTCGATGAGGCCGGCCGGCGCTACCGCTGCACCGCCGACGACGCGGCCTATGGCTCGTTCGAGCTCGCCGGCCCCGGCGGCCACCCGATCGTGGTGCAGATGAATTCGTCGTGGGCCGTGCGGGTCTACCGCGACGAGCTGTTGCAGCTGCAGGTCGATGGCACCGAGGGCAGCGCGATCGCGGGCCTGCGCGGCTGCAAGACCCAGCACGGGGTCAATACACCCAAGCCGGTATGGAATCCGGATATTCCCAATCCGTTCAACTTCTATTCGCACTGGCAAGAGGTGCCCGACAACGAGACGTTCGATAACGCCTTCAAGATCCAGTGGGAGCTGTTTCTGCGGCACGTCGCGCTCGGCACGCCGTTCCCCCACGACCTGCTCGAGGGCGCGCGCGGCGTTCAGCTCGCCGAGCTCGGGCTGCGCTCGTGGGCCGAGCGGCGCTGGCTCGATGTCCCCGAGCTGGCGCTCGAGAGCTAGCCGATGCCGGCGCCCGTCCTGCTTCCACGTCCCGACCGCACGCTCGAGCGCTACGAGACGCGCGGCGCGCCACACCCGTGGCCTGTGCCCGACAAGCCGATCGCGTCGCGGGTCGCGTACGCGGCGGCCCACGTCGTGGGCGACCCGCTCGCCGAGGTCGATCCCACGACGCACACGGCGATCGACTGGGACGCCACGCTGCGCTATCGCCATCATCTGTGGTCGTACGGCCTGGCCGTGGCCGAGGCCATGGACACCGCGCAGCGCGGGATGGGGCTCGACTGGGTGGCATCGCAGGAGCTGATCCGTCGCTCGGTCCGCGAAGCGCGCGCCGCCGGCGGCGTGATCGCATGCGGCGCGGGCACCGATCATGTCGCGCCGTCCGCCGAGGTCACGCTCGAGGACGTCCAGCGCGCGTACGAGGAACAGTGCGCATTCGTCGAGCGCCAGGGCGGCCGGGTCATCCTGATGGCCAGTCGCGCGCTCGCTCGCGCGGCCCGGAGCGCCGATGACTACCAGCGCGTGTACGGGTCGATCCTTCGCCAGATCTCGCAGCCGGTGATCCTGCACTGGCTCGGCGACATGTTCGATCCGCAGCTCGCCGGTTACTGGGGAAGCTCGAGCATCGCCACCGCGATGGAGACCTGCCTCGCGATCATTCGCGACCACGCCGCGAAGATCGACGGCGTGAAGATCTCGCTGCTCGACGCCGAGCAGGAGATCGCGATGCGGCGCCGGCTACCCGCCGCCGTCAAGATGTACACGGGCGACGACTTCAACTACGACCGCCTGATCCTGGGCGACGCTCGGGGAAGCAGCCACGCGCTGCTCGGCATCTTCGACGCCATCGCCCCGGCCGCCTCGGCCGCGCTGCAGGCGCTCGACGCCGGCGACACCGCTCGCTTCCACGCCGTCCTCGCGCCGACGATTCCGCTGTCGCGCCACATCTTCCAGGCGCCGACCTATTCGTACAAGACCGGTATTGTCTTCCTCGCCTATCTGAATGGCCACCAGAGCCACTTTCGCATGGTCGGCGGCAAGGAGAGCGCGAGGTCGGTGCTGCACCTCGTCGAGCTGTACCGGCTGGCCGACGCTGCCGGCCTGCTGGTCGATGCCGAGCGGGCCGCCGAACGCATGCGCCGGGTCCTCCTCACAGCCGGCATCGGCGACACTTGAGCCATGCCGACCTCCGCTGACCACGCCCGTCTCAGCCTCAACCAGATCACGACCAACCGCTGGAGCCTGGCCGAGGCCCTCGAGGGCTGCTTGCGCGCGGAGCTCCGCGCAATCGGCGTCTGGCGCCACAAGATCGCCGAGGTCGGGCTGGCCGAGAGCCGGCGCCTGGTGCGCCAGTCCGGCCTGCAGGTCTCCAGCGTGTGCCGCGGTGGCATGTTCCCGGCGGCGACCGCCGCGGAGCGCGCCGAGCGGATCGACGACAACCGCCGCGCCATCGACGAGGCGGCCGAGCTCGGAGCCGAGATCGTCGCGCTGGTCTGCGGCCCGCCGCCGGATCGCGACATCGCCGGTGCGCGGCGCATGGTCGAGGACGCGATCGCCGAGCTGCTGCCCTACGCGCGCGAGCGCAAGGTCGCGATGGCGATCGAGCCGCTGCACCCGATGTATGCGGCCGAGCGCTCCTGCATCACCTCGCTCGAAGAGGCCAACGCGCTGGCGGAGAAGTTCGACCCGGCCACGGTGGGCATCATCGTCGACGTCTACCATGTCTGGTGGGACGCCGTGCTCGAGCGCGAGGTCGCGCGCGCGCGTGGCCGGATCCGCGGTTTTCACCTCAGCGACTGGCAGGTCCCGACGACGGACCTGCTCATGGGCCGCGGCATGATGGGCGACGGCTGCATCGACCTCCACCGCATGCGCACGCTCGTCGAGGCCGCTGGCTACCAGGGCTTTCACGAGGTCGAGATCCTCAATCAGCGCATCTGGGACCAGCCCGGCGACGAGGTCCTGGCCCTGATGAAGGAGCGCTATCGGTCCTGCGTGCTGAACAAGCCATCGCCGGCGCTGGCGAGCGCGCCGGGGCCCGCACGGATCACTTGAGGTTGATGGCGATCTGCAGCCGCTGCCGCTCGCGCTCCAGCTCGGTGGTCTCGTAGCTGGTCAACAACAGATTTTGCTCGGCGTCGAGGATCTCTGCCGCGTCCTGGAAGAACGCGTCGCGATAGCGGTCCACGGCTTCATTGACGATGGCATAGGCGCGGGCGCGCTCGTCGACGGTGAGCACGGGCCGGTCCAGCTGCGCCTCACCGAGCTCGCGCTCGAACAGCGCCTGGTGCCGCACCTTGACGGTGAGCAGCTGGGTTCGCTGGTCGTCGTCCAGAGGCGCCACGTTCGCGATGCCGCCCGCGTAGTCGTCCAGCCAGTGCTGCACCGCCTCCGATCCGTCGCCGTGCTCCCCTGCCGCGTGGTCGTCGACGCGGGCGAGCGCTGCGACCGAACGCGCGAACCGCGCACGCGCCTCCGTGGACGCGATGGCGGCCGCGAGCTCGGTCGTACGCCGCGACACCGGGCCCGTCGATCTCACCGCCGGCGCACGCGCGTCGGTCGCAAGGAACGCGACCACCGCCGCGGCTGCCGCGACGGCGACCATGGCTGCGACGCGCCGGTGCGGCGCGGTCCGGGGACGGCGCACCGCCATGGATCAGTACTGCGTGATGTTGGACGACGTGCAGCTCGCCCACGGTCCGATGCACGTCGAGCCCGCGTCGTGGACGCGGCTGTTGGTGATGCGGGCGGTGCTCGACGAGCTGTCGGTGCGGAAGATGCCCTCATCCATCGTGTTGAGGTCACAGCGATCGAAAGTGACATTGATGCGGAACGTGGTTCCACCGTTCTGCCGCAGCGCCTTGCCCGCGTTGCGAATGATGCAGTTCGACACGTTCACCGTCGACGCCGCGTTGATCTGGAAGAACTTGTCGTCGGCATTGATGCCCGTGATGTTGCGGATCGTGACGGTCCCGGCGGTCTTGACGGTGAGTGCGTCCTCGCCCACGTCCAGCCACCGCACATTGTCGATCGTTCCGCCGTTGTGGACGTGGATGCCGTCGGCACCGTTGGCGCCGATCACGACGTTGCGCAGCGTCGCGCCATTCTCGACGCGGAACACCGGGTCCTGTCCTTCGTCCTGGTCGCCCGTGCCCAGCTCCGTGCCGGCCGTGAACCTGCGGCATCCGCCATCGAACGTGCCGCTGGTGACGCGGATGGTCTCGTGCACCACGGTCTCGGCGCCGTTGGTACCGCACGACGAGCCGGTGATGCCCGAGCCCGGAGGCGGGGTCGGCGGAGGATCCTGGGGCGGTGGCGGCGGCGGCGCGCCTCCACCCGCGGGCACCGAGCACTCCTTCACCGACTTGCTGGGTGCCGGGTCGCTGCCGAATGTGGCAACGGAGCACGTGAAGCTACCGTTCAACACCTTGTGTACAAACAATCCGGCAGCGCCGAACGCCACGTCCGTGGAGGCCGGAACAGAACAGGTGTCTCCGATCTTGCAGATCGTGACGTAGCCAGAAGGGCGGTTGGTGGCTGCGAAGGCGAGCGCAGCGCCTCCAACAATCACAGCACCGACGACGATCTTGCGCAGCATAGAAGCTCCTTACTATTGCGTTCGCGTCGAGCGGCAGGCTCGCTTCTGGCCCGACGCGTGGGTTCGCTTGTCCAGCGAGCTCGCGTGCTGCGCAATCTAGGTCAACGATATTGAGTTGTCGATAGTCATCTTAATCAATGAACGACTCCCATGTATTTTGTTAGATGGCCAGGTGGTAAGTTGGTAAGGTGGCCTACTGGCCAGGTGGTTGAACCAATATGTTCCGGCCATCCTGCTCCGACCACCCCATGAGGGGCGCGCTCCACAGCTGCCCAGCGTCCTGTAGCGCGGGCCGCTACACCCGAGCGCGGCGGCCCATGTCAACGCGTGCAGATAGCGCACGGTACGGACCTTGCCTTGATCGCCGCCATGACGATGACATCCATGCGGAATCACTGCCTCGCAACCTTGTGCATGCTCGGTGTAGGTCTGGCCGCGGGTTGCGCCGCGACCGACGACGGTCCTGGCGACGGCGACCTCACCGACGAGCAGGTCGCGGCGCTGCCCGACGACTCCGATGTCGACCACGCCGCGCTCCCCGAGCTGCTCGCGGCCGAGCCGCCGCTCGACGACGCCGCGGTGTTCGATACCGCCGACGCGGTCGACATCCCGGACGAGCCCGTCGATGACAACGACGAGGTCGCCGCAGCGCTCACGATCGAGCCGCGCGCGACCACGCTGCTCAAGTTCGGCCTCCACCCGCGCGCCTCCGACGCGTTCCGCTCGGTCGGCGTGACCGCGTCGCGGATCCTGCAGACGATCGGCAACGCGGCGGCGTCGGCGGGCACCCACGCGCAGGACGGCACGGTCAACGGCCATCCCTACTCCGCCGCGACCGACCTCAGCGTCAGCGGGCTCAGCGACGCGCAGATCCGGAACCTCCTCGAGCGGATGGCCAAGGTCGGCTTCGCGGCGTGGTTCCGCCAGCCCGGCCACGACGGCTGGCCCGCCTCGGAGGTCCGCCACATCCACGCGGTCTACGCCAACGCCAAGATGAAGGCGTCGCTGCGCTCGCAGGTGCGGTCATGGCTCGCCGGCCGCAACGGCCTGGTCAGCAACACGCTGTACGGCTTCTATCACTGGACCGCGGCCGCCAAGGACACCGTGCGCCGCAAGTTCGCCCAGAGCGCGAGCGGGACCACGAACGCCGGGTCGTCGTGCGTCGTCGGCGGCAGCTACTGCGGCGGCGACAAGATCAGCGGCGACCACAACACGCTGTTCCGGTGCACCGGGGCCGGCGCACCGACGGTGATCCGCAAATGCACCAAGGGGTGCCTGGTGCGCCCCGGCCAGGACGACGCCTGTCGCTAGGCGAGTGCGTCAGAGCGCGGCCACGCGCGACCAGCACCAGTAGGCCGCGACCACGCCGATGGCGTAGAGCGCCGGTGTGCGCGCCCGGCCAAGCGCGCGCTGCGAGATCGGCAGTCGCACGACGAGGTAGGCGGCGAGCACGGTCATGAGCTGACCGATCTCGACGCCGACGTTGAAGGTGAACAGCGCCATCGGTAGATGGCTCTTCGGCAGGCCGATGTTGTTCAGCGCGCCGGCGAAGCCGAGCCCGTGCATCAGGCCGAACAGGAACGCCACCAGCGCGGGCGCGCGTCGCGCCAGGGTCGCGCGGTCGCGCAACGCCTCGCAGGCGACGAGCACGATCGACATCGCGATCACCGCCTCGACGGGCGCGGGCCGCAGCGCGATCCAGCCGAACACGCTGCATGCGAGGGTCAGGCTGTGCGCGAGCGTGAACGCGCTGATCGTGCCGATCAGCCGCCGCCGGAAACCGACCAGGAACAACAGGCCGATCACGAACAGCAGGTGATCGACGCCGCTCAGGATGTGCTCGACGCCGAGGATGACGTACGCGCGCGCGATCTCCGCAATGCCGCGACGATCGTCGGGCGAGCCGTAGAGCTCGACCGAAGGCTTGGCAGCGGTGAGCGTGTACACGTAGCTCTGGCCGTCGAGCCACACCACCTTGACCAGCGCCGCGGAGTAGCGCGTACCGACGCCCTCCATCGTCAGCGTGCCCTTGAGGCCCTCGCTGCCGCAGCGCAGCGCGCTCGGCCCGGCGGTACAGCGCTCGGGCCAGTGCGGGACGAGGTCGTTGCCCATCGGGCGCTTGTCGCTGGAGGCCGACCATTGCCAGAGGAAGTCGCCCGGAGAGGTCTCGCGGACCTCCATCTCCGCCATGGTCATCTCGTGCGCGCGCGCCGGCGAGGCCGCGAGCGCAACCAGCGCAACGGCGAGCGCCGCGACGACCGGACCGCGTGGCGACACGCAGCTCATTCGCCGCTGTCCCGCGCCGGCACCTCGTACTTGACCTTGTACTTCTTCGCCAGCGCACGCACGACCGCCGTCCGCTGCTCCGCGGCGGTGGCATCGATCCAGTCGTGCAGCACCACGCCGCGCATCGCCTCGAACGTGGCCGGCTTCGCGGCGGTGATCGCGGCCAGCCGGATGGCGCGCCAGCCGTCGCGCGTCCGCATCGCCTGCCACGTGCCTTGCGTCGCCTCTGCCAGGGCCCTGGCGAGCTCGGGCCCGTAGCTCTCGACAATGCTCGCGTGCGGCCGCGCCTTGAAGACCCGCAGACCGGCCTTGGCGTCACCCGGTGTTCCGCCATTGAGCTCCGTGACGAACGCGCGCACGGCCGGCTCGGAGCCTTCGCCCGACAGCGCCGCCTCCTCGAAGTCGTAGCGCGTGGGCTCGTCGTACTTGTCGCGATGCGCCTCGAACCACGCGCGCAAGATCTTGTCGTCGGACACCGGGAGATGAACATTGCTGTCGATCACACTGAGCGCCTTGAAGATGACGCGCTCGCGGATCGCCGGGTCGCCCTTGTCGACCTGCAGCGCCAGCCCTTCGCGGTAGAGCACCTCGTTGTCGAGCCACACCCGGTGCAGGGCGTCGAGCTCGTCGGCGTTGGGCTCGCGCCCGCGCGCGGCCTTGAACGTCTCGCGCGCCTCGCTGTCGACGTCGGCGCCGACGATGATCGTGTGCGGATCGTCGGCGTCGCCCAGCAGGTAGTGGTCGATCGCGAACAGCGCGCCACCCAGGACGACGAAGTGCAGGAGCGGCTCGCGCAGCCAGCCCGGTAGGCGCCGGCGAGCGTGATGCGGCACGGCGCCGGGCAACGTCACTTCACCCCTGCGACGACGGTCGAGCCGGTGACCTCGATGTAGATCGGATTGCTGTAGAACCAGAGGTCAGACCACGCGGCGACGTCGAACGAGACCGCGCGCTGGCCGGCGATCGGGTTGGCCGGACCGCTCGCGGTCGCCATGTGGTCCGGGCAGCCATCGAACTGGCTGCTCGCGCTGTGCGCTGTGGTGCACGGGATCCGCAGCATCGTCGGATCGGTTGCGTTGGTGAACAGATCGGGCAGCGGGTTGCCGTTCGGGTCGGTCTCGAACGGGACGGCCGGCGGCATGTTGGTGCCGCGCAGGCGGACGTACTGCGACGCGGCGACCGCGGGGATGCGGAGTGTCATGGTCAGGAATGTCGAGCCATCGAACGGCGAGATCACCGAGCTCCAGTGCGAGGCGCCATTGCCGTTGAACGTCCGGAGGATCGCCGTGCTGGTGTTCTTCGCGGCATCGGGCACGACCGAGAGATCGGCCACCGTGCCGTCGGCGTGCAGCCAGTTCTCGTTGCGAGGCCACTCCCCGGCGTACCCGGCGGTCCCCGGCGTGCGAAACCCGGTGACCATGCCGCGGATCAGATCGATGTGATCGAGCACCGGCATGTTGATGGGCTGCGTGATTCCCACTTGCAGGAGCGATGGATTGGCAAACGTGTACGGCGAGAAGTTGGCGCCGGCCGGATCTCGCACCGCAATGCCGATGATGATGTCGGATCCCGGCGCGACCACGAGCTTCTCGCCGAGGCTGGCGCAGCCCGACGTGTCGAGCGCCGTGTTGCTGATCGCCGCATTGGCGGCCAGCTCGGCGACCAGGCCCTCCGCGCGATTGCTGCACACCACGAACGCGAGCCGATCGATGATCTGGCCCCCCGTCGTGAAGTTGTTGCCGGTGCGCAGGCCATCGACGATCGTCTGCGGCCGGGGCTTGTTGCCGCCGCTGCGCACCAGCGTGTAGTTGCGCTGATACTCGCCGGGGTAGAAGTCCTGCGTCGAGCGGCGGTCGTCCGGCCCGAAGCTGCCGCGGTTGTGCCAGTCCGAGCTCGCGAAGAACCACCACGCGCGGCCCTCCCCGAGCAGCGCGTCCCACACGCCGCCGATCTGCCCGCCGTAGACGCCGGTACCGCCGTACGTGGTGCCGCCGACGCTGTCGGTCGGGACGCCGGCGATGACGTTGCGGTTGCGCCGGTACTCGCCGCGCTCGGCCGAAGCGCCGTGCCCCGGCTGGGTCTCGAAGCCGAACGCGATCCTGGGCGCCGCGTTGTTGAAGTCGCGCAGGCTCTCGACGTTGTAGCCGTTGTTGCCGTCGGGGTTGAACTGCCCGGCGCGCTCGAGGTGCGCGGGCACGTAGTAGCTGCCGTCCGGGTGGAACGCGGCCATCCACTTGAGCGCCTCGAGCGTCTTGAGGTGGCCCTTGATGCCGTTGCCGGCGCCGCCGGCGGGGATCAGCTTCTGCGCGATCGCGCTCCAGCTCGGATCGGCCGCGTTCAGGCTGCCCGGCACCGAGCAATCCCAGTTGTTGCTGGCGCCGCGGCTGGTGTCTCCGTCGCCGCGATCGAAGCAGTACTCCCACTGCGCCAGTGCGTTGCCGTTGCCGATCGGCGTGTACGGTGGGCCGCCGGGCAGCGTCATCGAGTCGAGCGCGGCCGGGATCTGGCCGGTGATGACCGACATCGAGCTGTGCTCGTGGCCGGCGACGACGCTCTCGATCCCGAGGAACAGCGGGAGACGCTTGAACGCGTTCAGGTACTCGATCAGCGGATACTGGAACTCCTGGATCGACTGCCACCGCCACATGTTGCGGTTCGGGCTGGTCCCCGAGACATCGCCCTTCACGAGGACCCCCGAGCTCTCCCACGAGGTGTTCGGACCGAGGCCGGCGATGAACGGATACGCCGGCGTCGAGAGGGTCGCGTCCTCGACCAGCGTGCAGTTGCGATTGCCGTTGCCACCGTGGCCTGCCTGCACGAACCAGTCGAGGCCCCACGGCGTATCGCCGCGGTCGGTCGCCTTCTTGACCAGCTTCTGCATCGAGATCGAGCCGTCGGAGCACGTCGTGTGGTTGTGGAAGTCACCGGCGACGTAGGTGCCGGGCGTCCTCGGCGCGGTCGAGCACGTGATCGTCGCGGTCGAGGTGTCGGCGCACGACGGCGCGGGGTCGCCATCGCTGACCGTGAGCGTCACCGTCACGGTGCCCGGGCCGTTGCACGTCAGGGTCGGGTTCTGCGCGGAGGGGTCGCTGAGGATGCCGCCGCTGGACGTCCAGCCGAACGACAGCGGGTTGGGTCCGGCATCGCTGTCGTGCGCCGACGACGTCAGGGCGATCGAGCCGCCGACCTGGACCTCCGCGGGGTTCGCCCCGAGCGCGTCGATCGTCGGGCAGATGTTGAGCTTGCCGTTGACGAGCACGCTGCCGGTGCGCGCGTCCTCCTTGCAGGTCATCGGCACCATGGTCGACGAGATCTTGCCGGCCAGCACGTCGAACGAGGCCGCGCCGCTGCAGCTGGTCATTCCGTCGGTGGTCGTGGCCTTGAGCGAGATCTGATAGCCCTTCCCGGTGGGGATGCCGCCGATCAGCGCGGTCAGCTTCGTCGACGCGGACACGTCGATGAGCCCGGCCCGGACGAAGCCGAGCGGCCCCATGATGGAGTAGCTCGCACTCTGGATGGTCGTGCCGCTCGGGAGCTGCAGCGCGATCCCGACCTCGCCGGTCGAGTCGTCGCTCTCGAGCGCCGCGCCACCTTCGCTGCATCCCAGGATGGGGCTGACCCCACCCATCCCCAGCGCCAGCATCGTCATCTTGTTGAGGAGACTCATGATCGGCAAACCTCCATTCGTGCCGATACACCTACAATCCTTCACGCCGGCGGTTCGCGACGCCTGTGCAACATTTCCCGGACGCTTTCGGATGAGGGGATCTGGACGCGCGTTGCAGCAGCGTGACAATCGCGTGGCGGGTTTGTTGTTGGACAGCCGCGGTGCCGTCGGAGATAACCGCCCGCCATGGACGAGGTGTTCGGCCTGTTCCCCACGCCCTTCATGCGCGCGCCCGGCACGCTCGGCGGGCCGCTCGTCGCGCGGTTGATCGAGCACTTCACCGCTCGCGCGCTCCGCGACAACACCTCATCGCCAAACCTGGTTCACACCGAGATGCTGCGGCCGAACGACAGCCCGCTGCTCGTCGAGGCCGCGCGCCTGATCGCCCCCAAGCTGGTCGATTTCGGCACGCACCTGTTCGGAGAGCGCCTGTCGTGGTTGCTCAAGGAGATGTGGGTGAATGTCCTCGACACCGGCGGCCGGCAAGCGATGCACAATCACGCCAACAGCTTCATCTCCGGAGTCGTCTATCTGACGCGCACACACCCGAGCTCGCAAACGGTGTTCATGAAGTCACCGGGCGGCACCGATTTCCTGTTCAAGAACGACCATCAGGGACTGACGCCCAACGAATACTGCGCAGACAAGTGGATCAGCCCCGCGCCCGAGCCGGGCGACCTCGTTCTGTTCCCGAGCTATCTCATGCACGCCGTGCCGCCGAATCAAGGCGAGCGCCGGATCACGCTCTCGTTCAACGCCATTCCCTCGCAGCTCGACTCGTGGGGATACGTCGTCAGGTTCACCGGTTGAGTCGCGCGCGACCTATACTCGCTCGATGCAGCCTCGCGCGTTCGTTCTCGCCGCCCTGGTCGCTGGTTGTGGGTCGCGACCGGCGGCCCCGGCGGTGCCCCCGGCCGAGAAGGGTCCGTCGAAGGCCGCCCGCTGGACCAGCGGCCTCAAGCGGCTCGACGATGCGCGGCGCGCGGGCGATGCGCGCACGGCCCTCCGGCTGCTCGGCGAGCTGCGCGATCTGGCGCCCAACAATCCGCAGCTGCAGCTCGCGTTCGCACGCGTCGCCGCCGAGCGAGGCGACACCGCCGAGGCCGCGCGCTGGCTCGGCCACTACGCCGCCGCCGGCATGACCCTCGGCCCCGAGGGCGCCAAGCTGCTCGCGGCGCTCGCCGGCGACCCGCATATCGCGCAGCTCACCGAGCAGCTCGCCGCCAACGGGCGTGCGATGGGCGCCGCAGATCGCGTCTTCGACCTCCCCACCGGCGACAAGCTCTTCGAGGACCTGGTCTGGGCCCCGAGCGCCGGCGCGCTGTACATCACCAGCGTGCGCGAGCGCCGCGTCTACGCCTTCACTCCCGGCCTCCAGGCCCTCCGGCCGCTCACCGAGCCGGAGCCCGAGGGCATCGGCGTCCTCGATGTCGCGTTCGATCCAGCCCGCAACGTCCTGTGGATGTCGACCGCCCCCTTGCCGCCGGTCCCCGGCTACCGCAAGGGCGACGACGCGGCGCGGGCCAGCTCCATCGCCGCCATCGATCCCTCCACCGGCCGGATCGTCCAGCGCGTCGAGCTTCGCCCCGACGGCAAGCCGCACGCCCTCAGCGACCTCGCCGTCACGTCCGCGGGCGACGTCGTGGTCTCCGACGCGACAGGCGGCGGGCTTTATATCCTCCGTGCCGGCCGCGCGGCGCTCGAGCGCCTCTCGGCCGACTTCGACTCGCCGCAGACCCCTGCGCCGCGCGACGCCACCACCGTCTACGTTCCCGACTATTCGCTCGGTATCGCGCGCGTCGACACCGGCGGCGGCGCCGTGTCCTGGCTCTCCGCATCTCCCGACATCGCACTGTCCGGAATCGACGGTCTCTACTTCATCCACGATGCGCTGGTCGCAGTCCAGAACGGCACCCATCCGCCGCGGGTCGTCCGCCTCGCGCTCGCGCCCGACGGCCGCTCGATCACCTCCGCGACCGTGCTCGCCGCCTCGCCGGAGCTCGGCGAGCCCACCCACGGCGCGTTCGTCGATGGCCAGCTGTTCTTCCTCGCAAACAGCGGGTGGTCGCGGTTCTCCGACGACGGCTCCCTCGTCAAGGATCCCCCCGAAGACGCGCCCTCGCTCTGGCGCGTTCCGCTGACCGCGCGCTGACCGCAGTCCGTTAAGCCCGCTTCATGAAGCGCGGCACGCGTGCACGTGCACAGATTGCGACGCGCGTTGCACGGATCGCGGAGCGAAAATGCCCGTGAGGGTGGACGAGCCCTCCGCGTCGTTTCGTACACCGGCGCGAGCCAGTGCCGGTGATACGCTGGGCGCCAAATGCGTCCGCGGTGGACGTGGGGAGGACAACATGGCTTGTCGAACGGTACGACGTGGCGGTTTCGCAATCGCAATCTCGATATGCGGGTCTGCGTGCTCGAGTGGCGCGCCCGACGAGGGTGAGCGCGTGGCAGCGGTGATCGGCGGCGGCGCCGATCCCAGCCCGGTGATCAAGTTCACCCAGGTGACGCACGCCGCCGGGATCGATCGCTCGAACGAGCCGGCGTCGGCGGGCGCGTTCGACGGCAGCTTGACGTACGCCTACAACGCGCTGCTGGCAGACCTCGACGGCGACGGATTGCTCGATTACTACGCGGTCAACCACGGGCAGACCGAGCACGTCAGCGGGCTGTTCGTCAATCGTGGCGGCGGCGTGTTCGGAAAGAACCTGTACACGGTGTCCCTGCAGCCGTCGCCGACCAACTGGCCCGATCAGAACCTCTCCAACGATCTGCGGTTCGTTGGAGATCTCACGGGGGACGGCCGCGTCGACCTGGTCTTTCAGAGCTGGAGTGGCCTCGGCGTCATGTGCGTGAATCAGGGCATCGTGCACGGCAGCGACTGGACCGGCCCCGGATACCTCTGCTACGGCACCACGGATGCAGTGGCATTCTCCGACGTCAACGGCGATGGCAAGATCGATGTCCTCGCCCTCGAGATCGGCGGCAACGGATTCGATGTCTACACTGCGTATTATTCGCAAACTGCATCGTATGTGTGGCGACTGAATAACGGCAATCCAGATATCGACACCTGGCCTGTCACCCGCAATTTCCTGTCGCTGCGGGTCACCGATCCGGCGGCAGTCGCAGCCCCGTTCGTCGACCTCAACAACGACGGCATCCCGGACAAGATCGTGGGCATCCCGCGCGCCGCAAACAACCGCGGCACGTATGGAACGCTGGTCGCAGGCCACAACGTGTTCCTCGGGCAGGCCAACGGCACCTACGTGCAGGTCGCCTCGTCGGGGCTGGGCGCGGTCACCGAGCCGATCACGCGCGTCGAGGACGTCAATGAGGACGGCTGCATCGACGTCGGAACGGACGTCACCGCATATCGCGACAACCAGACCTGGTACACGCAGAACAAGGTCGCCGGTGCGTGCGCGGGCACGTTCACGCTGACGGCGCGGACCGCGCTTCCGTACCTGCCGGGCTTCAAGCACTTCAGCCTCGACGTCGACAACTCGGGGCTGATCTCGAAGGCGGTGATCAACCACATCGGCTACGGGCACGGCGACGGCCGTCCGGTCGGCGCCAGCATCTATCGCAGGATGCCCAACGGCACGTACGTCGCGATCCCGCCGGCGCAGAACGGCGTCGACCTCGTCGGCACGGACGCCACCGAGTTCTACTCCGACAGCCTGTTTCCGGGCGACTGGAACGACGACGGCCGCGTCGATCTGGCGGGCAGCGCCGGGGCCAATCTCCCGGGCTCCGACAGAGGATTCGCGCTGTGGTCGTCGAGCCTGTCGACGACGAACAGCTGGATCAAGGTCACCCTCCCGACCGTCACCGGGTTCTTCGCCGGCAAGGCCACCGTCGAGGTGTTCGACGCCGGCTCGGTCGGCGACGCCTCGCACCTGGTCACCCCGCCGCAGATCCTCTACCCGGGCAAGACCTGGGCGAGCCAGGTCCTTCACTATGGCATCGGCACGCGCAGCTCGGTCGACGTGCGCGTCACGTTCCCCGACGGGAGAGTCACCACGCGCACCAGCGTCGCGCCGCAGAGCCGGATCTCGATCCAGCCCGCCGTCGGCATCCCGCCGACCGCGGTCATCTCGGCCAATCCGGTCTCGGCGGCGATCGGGCAGTCGATCGCCTTCGACGGCACGGGCTCGAGCGACCCCGACGGCACCATCGCGTCCTATGCCTGGGACTTCGGCGACGGCGGCACGGCCACCACCGCGACGGCGAGCCACGCCTACGCCTCCGCGGGCAGCTTCACCGCGCGGCTGACAGTGACCGACAACGCCGGCAGCGTCGGCACCGCCTCGGTCGCGATCTCGATCGCCGACGTCACCGCGCCCACCGTGTCGATCTCCGGCGCGGTATTCACCCCCGCCGTGTCCGACAACGTCGGCGTGGTCCGCGTCGAGTGGTACTTCGATGGCGCGCTGTCGTCGACGACGACCACCGCCCCGTTCTCGTACACGCTCAACCTCACCCCGGTGGCCGGCGCGCACACGCTGGTCGCCCGCGCGTTCGATGCCGCCGGCAACCACACCGACGCGCCGGCGCTGACGCTGCAGCGCTAGCCGCCAGGCCGCGCGCTACAGCTTCGCGTACGCCGGCTTGTCGAACCCGACGATCACCCGGCCGCCGACGATCAGGATCGGGCGGCGCAACAGATTCACGTCGGCGGCGACCGCCTTGGCGAACACGGCGGCGCTCGGCGGCGACTCGATCCAGCCCTTCTCCTTCGCCGTCGCGTGCCGGGTGTTGAGCACCGCGGCGACCGAGCCCGCCTTGGCCACGATGTCCTTGACGGTCGCCTCCGTCAGCCCACTCTTGGCGTAGTTGATCTCTTCGAGGTCCAGCTTTCGATCGCGCAAGGAACTCCTCGCGTCACGGCAGCTGGTTCACGTGCTCTTCCAGTAGAACGTCGGCATGGCGAGAGCGTACACGATCGCCCTATCGCCTGCGCAGGTTCAGCACCGCCCCGGCCCCGGAGGCCTCGATCTGGGCGACGAATGCCTCGGCGTCGCGGCGCGGCAGCGCCTCCTGGATCGCGACCGGGGGCCATGGC
>DATIPJ010000901.1:0-4361 GCA_035472155.1 Kofleriaceae bacterium | reverse complement strand
GGCCGTTCATGGCTGTGGCTCGCCGCGGTCGCCGGGATCGCGATGCTGTGCCTTCGCATGGTTCGGCCCACCGGCGGCGGTACCGGCGGCACCGCCGTCGAGCCGCGCGCCGGCTGGATCGCGCTCGCGGCGAGCTTCGTGCTCGCGGGGCCCGTCCTGATGGCGCGCTTCAATATCGATCCGCATGGGGTCGGCCTCGACATCTGTCAGCGCTTTCATCTGCTGCCCGTGTTGCTGCTCGCCCTGCCGGTATCGGCTGCGCTCGAGCTCGCCTGCGCGCGCGTCACGCGCGAGGTCGCCGCGGAGATCGTCTGCGTGGCGGCCTTTGCGGTACTGATGGTCGCGAACCTGCCTCGGCTCGCTGCGGTGCACACGCCCGCCGTCGAGCTCGGTGTGCGGAACACGCTGCGCGCGCTGCCGCCGCTCGCGATCGCCGTGGTGACCGGAGACGATCAATGCTTCGGCGCGCGCTACGTTCAGCTCGTCCTCGGCGAGCGGCCCGACGTCGCGGTCGTGTGCGCCGGCCTGTTGCCGGTTCGCAGCTATCGCGCTGCCTGGCAAGCGCGCGGGATCCCCATGCCGCCGATGACCGGGCCGCGGCTGGGACAGGCGCTGCTCGCCACCGCGCGGCCGGTGCTCGTCGATCAGCAGCTCACGGCGATCCTGTCCGCGTTCCCGAGCTATCCGCTCGGCGTACTGGTGCGCGTACTGCCACCGACGATGCGCCCGCCGGCGCCCGGCGAGGTCGCGGCGATGAACCAGGAGGTCTATCGCCGCTTTGCGCTCGATTACGCATCTCCGGGGCCCGACGACGGCTATGCGACTGTCGCGCACCACCGCTATGCGGCCACCTGGGCGGCGATCGCGCGTCTGCTCGATCGCGCGGGCGATCGCGATGCCGCGCTGAGCGCGTTCGAGCTCACCCGGCAGCTCCAGCCTCGCGCGGACTGATCAGCCGCGAGCGCGGCGACCGGCGCGCTTGACCGCGGGTGGCTCCGGCTTGCGCACCGGCGAGACCCAGATCGCCGGCTTGGCGTACTTGTCGACCACACGCCACGTGATGTCGCCGTCGAGCACGCTGATCGGCACGTCGGCCATGCGCACATGATCGAAGTTGCGCATGTTGATGCCCATGCGCCGGTCGGGGTCTCTGCGGCGGCTGTCCCAGCAGATCACGCAGCCGCACGACTTGCAGCGCACGAACTTGAGCCCGCGCGGACGGCGCGAGAACTCCTCGAGCGCCCCGCGCGGCGCCTCGATCAGCACCGAGGAGCGCGGGTAGTACGCCCACAGCGTGCCGTAGCGCCGACACACCGAGCAGCTGCATTGCGTGACCTGGCGCGGCATGCGCGCCACGCCGAGCTGGACCGTGTTGCACAAGCACGTTCCCTGGATCGCGAGCTTCATCGCGCAGAGTGTCGCGCAAGACCGCGGCATGCGCCGGCTTGAATCCGCCCGCAGAACCGGCGAACGTGAGCGCGATGGCCAAGCTCGACCGGCAGCCTGCGTTCCGCGGGTTCGACAAGAATGCGATGCAGTTCTGGCACGAGCTGGCGGCGGAGATGTCGAAGGAATGGTTCGTCGCCAACAAGGAGCGCTACGAAGCGCAGTGGGTGGCGCCGATGACCGCGTTGCTCGACGACGTCGCGCGGCGGCTCGCGCCGGCGTACAAGCCGCTCAAGCTCGCCGCGCCGAAGGTCCTGCGGATCTATCGCGACGTCCGGTTCGCGAAGGACAAGACGCCGTACAAGACGCACATCGGCGCCGCGGTCATGGTGGCCGACGAGCGCATCGGCGAATTCGGCAACACCGCGATCTACGTGCACCTCGGGCTCGAGGAGGAATTCGTCGGCGTTGGCTGCTACCGCTTCGACGGCGACGCGATGACGCGCTGGCGCAAGGGGGTCGCCGGCAAGCAGGGCGCGGCGCTCGTGCCGCTGATCGCCAGGCTACGCAAAGCGGGATACGCGATCAGCGGGCACGATGACTACAAGAAGGTGCCGCGCGGCTTCGAGCCCGATCATCCGCGCGCGGAGCTTCTCAAGATGAAGGGACTCACGGGTGGCTTCCCCGAGATTCCTGCGGGGATGCTCTGCAAGCCGGGATTTGCCAACTGGCTCGTCAAGCATGGGACCGCGCTGGCCCCGCTCGTGCTCTGGCTGCATCGCAACGTCGGCTGAGGATCTGTGCAGCGCGCTGCGTAACTGCCTGAATCTCGGTGGGCCGAGATCGCATCGAACCGAAAAGTGACGGGACATGTCGATCTTTGGGGTTCTCGTTCGTCGTTTCGGTAGAGGAGCTCGAGATGTTGCCCGAATGCCAGAGCGCTGAAGTCCGCCGTGCGGGGTTGGCCGTTGCGGAGCCATCCGCCGCGTGCTGCGCGTACGGCGCGCCAGGCGACCCGTCCACGGGCTGGTACCTCGTGCAGCGCGACTGGGGCGCGCGTCAGGAAGAGCCGGCGACCGCGCGCTCGTGCCCGCTCGCGAGGGCGCTCGGCGTGTGGCCGCGCTTGCGAGCGCGCTTTGCGCCGCGGCGGCGCTCCTTGTCGAGCGCGAGCAGATAGTCATCGAAGTCGACCTGCATGGTGTGCCGCCGGGATTTGACGTAGCGCGCGAACATCGCCTCGCGCTCGCGGTCGATGTCGGCCTGCATGTCCTCGTCGGAGGGCAGGGCGTAGCGGCCGGCGAGGTGGTCGGCGACCCAGCGGGCCTGGGCCTCGGCGAGCGGCATGATCGCGCCCAGCGGCTGGACCAGGCCGATGAACGCGAGGTTGGGGACCCCCGGGCGGAACACGCGGCGGAACAGCGGCAGGTCGTTGTCCGCGGCGGCGAGGAATGCCTCGTCGAAGAACGGGAACGTCACCTTGTAGCCGGTGCAGTAGATGATGGCGTCGACCCGCTCGACCGTGCCGTCGGTGAACTTGACCGAGTCGCCGCACAGCTCGGCGATGTTGGGGCGCGCGATCACGGCGCCGTGCGCGACGCGGTTGAGGATGTCTGCCGACACCGTCGGGTGCGCCTCGCCGAGGCGGTGATCGGGGCGCGGCAGGCCGTAGCGCTCGACCGGGCCCTGGACGAGGCGCAGCATGCCGCGCAGCAGCGCCGCGCGGATCGCGAACGGGACGCGCGCACTGGTGGCGAGCGTGTCGAGCGGCTTGCCGAAGATGTACTTGGGGATGATGTGCGCGCCGCGGCGCGCCGCGAGCAGGACGCGCTCGGCCTGGTAGCTCGCCTCGACGGCGATGTCCATCGCGCTGTTGCCCATGCCGAGCACGAGCACGCGCTTGCCGGCGAACGGCGCGGCGTCGATGAACGAGTGCGAGTGCATCACCGTGCCGTCGAACGTGCCGGGGAACGGCGGATCGGGCCACTGCGGGTTCCAGTGGTGGCCGTTGGCGACGACGAGCGCGCCGTAGCGGCGCACCTCGCCATCCGCGAGCTCGATCTGCCACGCGCCATCGGAGCCGCGCGTCGCGCGCCGCACCTCGGTCTCGAGCCGGACGTGCGCGCCGATGCCGAAGCGATCGGCGTACGACGCGAAGTACTCCGCGATCTGGCGATGGCTCGGAAAGTCGGGATAGCTCTCGGGCATCGGGAAGTCCGAGAACGCCATCCGGTTGCGCGATGTGTTGATGTGGAGCGAGCGGTATGCGGCGGTCTTGCCGTCGCCGTCGCGGTACGCCCACAGCCCGCCGATCCGATCCGTGCGCTCGAAGCAATCGACCGCGATGCCGGCCTCCGCGAGCGCCTTGGTCGCAGTGAGGCCGGAGCAGCCGGCGCCGATCACGCATGCATTCGGCAGGTCTACCACGTGCAGCATCGTGCCTCACCTACCGGCGGGCGGCAGCGCGGTCGCTACCAGGTCTCGCCGAATGGGCGCGCTTCGACCTCGAAGGCCCACGCCGAGCGCGGCTGCTGAACCAGCCACGCCGCGGTCTCCGCCACGTCGTCCGGCTTCACGAAGAAATCATCCGGCTTGCCGGCCATGCGCTGCCGCGTGCGGGGCAGATCGACCACGCCATCGATGACGATCAGGCAGACGTGGATGCCGGCCGGCCCCAGGTAGCGCGCCATCGACTCGGCGAGCCCGCGCTGCGCCATCTTCGCAGGCGCGAATGCGGCCGCCCGTGCGCTGCCGCGCCGCGACGCGGTGGCGCCAACGAACACGATCGTGCCGCGGCCCGCGCGGCGCATCGCCGCGGACACCCGCTTGCCGACGACGAAGCCGCCGAGCGCGTTGACCCGCCACGCCGCCTCGAAGTCGGCAGCGGTGACGTCGTCGAGCGAGCCGAACACGCCCGAGCCGGCGTTGTAGATCACGACCTCGGGGGCGCCGAGCTCGGTCTCGATCTCGCCGAACAC
>DATIPJ010000900.1:0-5523 GCA_035472155.1 Kofleriaceae bacterium | reverse complement strand
GAGCAGCCCGCATGCGGCCGCTGCGGGCGCGGCAGCGGCGGAGGCGCGCATCACCATCGCCGTGGCAGCGATTGCGACCACCGCGCCGGCCATCGCCAGCGCCGCCCCGCGTCTGCGCCGCGCGCGCTCGAGCCGCGCGATCACCGCGTCCATCGACGGCCAGCGCAGTGCGGGGTCGGGCAGAAGCCCGCGCCGCAACAGGCGGCGAAACCGGCGCGGGATGCGCGACGCATCGAGCTCGGACGGTCCGCGCGCGATCTGCCGGCGGTGTGGTCACCGGCGATCGCCGCCTCGGTGGGAAAGCGGTTGTCGGCGACCGACGTGGAGGCGCTCGACGCGGCGTTTCGCGGCTGGGAAGCGGCGCGCGACCGCGCGTGTAATGCACCGCCGCGGGTCAGCGCCGAGCAGCTGCCGTGTCTCGAAGGCGTGCTCGATCGCTTCGAGCTCCTGCGCAAGGCCTCGGTCCGCGTGCCCGGCGACGCGGTCGAAGCGATCCTGGCACAGCGGGTCGACCCGGCGGTCTGCCTCAGGCCGGCCCCTGCCAAGGTCCCGCAGCTCACGCTCGCCGCGACGCCGCAGCTGATCTCGGCGTACATCCTGCTCGCGCGCGCCGAGACCGCCGACAAGCCGAGCGACGCCGAGCTCACGGCGCAGCTCGCCGCGTCGGCGGCCGATCCGTGCGCGCGCGTGGTATCGACGCTGGCGTTCAGCGCCGCATCGAGCGACGCGAGCCACGCGCACGCGCTGATGATCGATGCCGCGACCGCCGCGGAGCAGTGTGGCGATATGCGGCTGTCCGCCGATCTCAAGATCCAGGATATTCACTATCACTGGGAGTGGCCGATCGGTGGCCGCGATGCCGACCATGGAATCGCGCAAGCGGAGGGTGCGGCCGCGCGCGTGATGCAGCCCGAGCTGCAAGCGGCGCTGGCGACCGAGCGCCGCAGCCTCGCACGGCAGCGCGGGCAATGGGAGGAAGCCTTCGCGCAGTCCGACCTGGAGATCGAGGCGTACCGTGAGCGCGGGCTGCAGCGGCGATGGCTCCAGGCCGTGATCGCGCGCAACGATCTGCGGCTCGCGCGGTCACAGCCGTTTGACCTCGATGCGGTCGTCGCCGAGGCGACGTATGCGCGGGCGATCGCGCTCGACGCCCGTGCGGCCGCGCCGGCGGCGGAGCTCGATCGCCAGGTGGCGGAGGCGCGGTTCTGGCTCGGCGATCCGGCGGCGGGTGCCGCATGGTCGCGGCTGTGGCGCTCGCAACAGCGAACGACCACGCGGTCGAGGCGCACGATCCACGGCATCGTGCTCGACGAGCACGGCGCGCCGGTCGCCGGTGCCAACGTGGCAGCGGCGAACCTTGTGCGCGCGGCGTCACTCGACATCGGCTCTCCACTCTCGGACAGCGCCGGTGCCTTGCGGGTCACCACCACCGACGCCGCGGGTCGCTTCGCGATCGATGCGCCTCCGCACACCGGCGCGATCGTGGCCCAGCGCGCCGACCAGCGGTCGCATTCTGCGGAGATCACCGACGGCGTGCGGCTCGTCCTGCGGCCCACACGGCGCGTGACCGGCAGGGTCGACCTCGGCGGTACGCCGTATACGCAGGTCTCGGTCCGCTGCGTGGATGCCGATGACCGCGGCGGCCGGTTCCGCATCGTGGCGCCGCTCCGTCCCGACGGCTCGTTCGCGATCGAAGGCGCGACCACCCGTGCGCTGAAGATCGGCATCGCAACCCGGGGCAACATCGGCAGCGACGGGCAGGTCGAGCTGCAGGCATTTCCAGCGTCGCGCCGTGCGCTCACCGACGTGGAGCTCGCCGTTCCGGAATCGACGCGCACGCTGGACGTCATGATCCGTAGCGCGGTCGCGACACGGCTCGAGGGCGCGCAGGTCGTGGTCGTGCCGGGCAGGCACCGCTTCCGCAACTTCGGTGACATCATCCGTGCGCCGATCGCAAGACGCCTCGACCAGCTCGCGCGTCCCGTGCTCGGCGCCAGCGACCCACACGTGAGTGACCGCAGCCGCGCGGGCGATTTCTCGGCGCACGTCGAGCACGTGCCGCCCGGCGAGCTCACCGTCTGCGCGCTCGGGTTCAGCGGCGATCTCATCTATCCCCAGGTGCGGACGATCCTGCAGGACCACGTCACCGAGCTCACCCTCGACTGCAAGCGCGTCGGACCCGAGGTCCACGATCTCGTGATCGCGGTTCCCCCGCAGCGCCGATTCGAGTCGTGACACGTTCGCTCAGGGGCGAGGGCGCAGGGGGCCGGGCGCGTCGCACAGGGGGCAGCCCTTGGCGACGACGGCCGCGTCGCACGATTCGCAGGCGAAGGCGATGATGTGATAGCCCGGGTCGCCGAGGTCGCAGAGCGGCTTGGGGAGCGCGGCGGCGCCGCCGGCGTAGCGGACGACGGCGGGGATGAGGGCGATCGCGATCAGCTCGGTCTCGTTGCATGCGGTGCAGCGGCGAGGGATGGCGACGCGGTTGACATCGCCCAGGGCGCGCGCAAGGCCGCCGGCGGCGTGGCAGCGCGGGCAGGCGGTATCGGCGAAGATGAGGTGGCTGCATTGCGCGCATGCGATGCGGTAGATGCCGTCGACGAACTTCTCGCCGTCGTGGACCCAGCGGCCGTCATCGTTGGGCTCGCCGAGCATGACGTGGAGGCGGCGATCGATGAAGCTGCGGATCTCGAGAGTCGCGGACCCGCAGGCCGGGCAGCCGGGACGGATGGCTGCATCGAGCTGAGTCTCGTCGAGCTGGCCCATGCCCTCTTCATACCTCAGCGGCGTCGGCCGCGTCAGTTGCCGATGACGAACAGCTCGCCGTTGTTGAGCGCGTAGACCCGGCCGCGATCGTCGAGCGCGGTGGGCGTGTACACGGGCTCGTCGCAGCGCTGCGGCGCTTCCTCGAGTGAGCTACTCGGGACAGCCGGCGGCGGGCCCGGCCGTCTCATCGAGCATGCCGATCCGCGTGCGGCTCCGGTAGGTGAGCCCGTAGCCGAACGCGAACTGCGGGTCGTAGCTGGCATCGCCGACGTTGAGCGGCACCTGGCACGCCGAGCGCGGCCACGACACCGGCAGCTTGCCGGTGAAGTCGTTGGCGACCGCGCCACTGCGCTTGCGGAACAGCACGTCGGCCACGCCGCCGCCCTCGGTGCCGGGCAGCCACGCGGCGACGAAGGCGTTCGACAGGTTGATCTCGGTGTTGGTGAACAGCGCGCGGCCCGAGACCAGCACGGTGACGACCGGGACGCCGTGGCCACTCACGGCGCGCAGGACGGCGCGGTCCTCGGGGCTGCGCACGCCGTGCTCGAGCGTCCGCAGCGCGGTGTTGTCGGAGTTGCGGTTGCCGAGCGCGGTCGCAACGTCGCCGAAGTTCTCCGAGTACGGCGTCTCGCCGATCACCGCGATGACGGCATCGAAGTCGCTGACATTCACGCCCGCGCCGTCGACGCTGAACGTGACGCGGTCGGCGCCGACCTTGTCGCGGATGCCGGCGAGGATGCTCTCGCCGTTGGGGAAGTCGGCGTTGACGTTGGCGTCGTTGGGACCGAACAGCCAGGGGCCGCCCTGCCACGTCAACGACCAGCCGCCGGTCTGGTTCTGGATGCTGTCGGCGTTCTTGCCGACGACGAGGACCTTGCGATCGGTGCGCAGCGGCAGCACGCCGCCGTTGTTCTTGAGGAGCACCAGCGACTCGCGCACCGCGCGCCGCGCGAGGTCGCGGGCGACCAGGTTATCCGGATCGTTGGCGAACCGGCGCGCCGACGGCCGCGGCTCGTCGAACAGGCCGGCGCGCAGCTTGACCCGCAGGATGCGGGTGACCGCGTCGTCGATGCGCGACATCGGGATGAGGCCGGCGCGCACGTCGGCGACGGTGTTGGGGACAAACGTCCGGAAGTCCTGCGGCACCATGAACAGGTCGATGCCGGCGTTGACCGCCTGCGGGCAGTGGTCGTTGGTGCAGCCGGTGACCTGGCCGATCGCGTTCCAGTCGGAGATGACCAGGCCGTCGAAGCCGATCTTCTGCTTGAGGATCTCGTCGACGAGGTGCTTGTTGCCCGCTTGCTTGCCCTGGTCCTGCCAGCTGAAGAAGCCGACCATCACGGTCTGCGCGCCGGCGGCGGCGAGGGCGGTGAAGTAGCCCTGCGCATGGATGTTCATCAGCTCGGCTTCCGACGCGGGGACGTTGCCCTGGTCGATGCCCTGCGTCGAGCCACCGTCGGCGATGAAGTGCTTGGCGGTCGAGAGGATGCCGCGGAACGACTTGTGGTCGCGGTCGATGTCCATGATGCCCTCGGTCATCGCGCCGGCGAATGCGCGCACGATGCTCGGGTCCTCGGACCACGACTCGTAGGACCGGCCCCAGCGGTCGTCGCGCGAGACCGCCAGACACGGGCCGAAGGTCCAGTCCTGGCCGGTGGCACGGACGGCGCGCGAGGTGGCCTCGCCGATGTCGCGCATGAGGCAGGTGTCGCGCGTGGCACCCAGGCCGATGTTGTGCGGGAACAGCGTCGCGCCGAACACGTTGCTGTTGCCGTGCACGGCGTCGATGCCCCAGAACGTCGGGATCTTGATCTGCGTCGAGCCGTGGCGGCGGCCGGGGACGGTCACGGTCGGCGACGCGTCCCAGATCGCATCGGCCAGCGACATCCAGTCGCTGACCGCGGCGTGCTTGTTGAACTCGGGCCACGAGCCGCCGCCGTTGAGGATCGAGCCGAGGCCCAGGCGCGTGACGTCGGTGAGATCGTAGGACGCTGTGGTGGCGTTCCACAGACTACCGATCTCGCCCTGTGTCATTTGCCCTACTTTTTGTTCGAGGGTCATCGCTTTGACGACACGCTGGATGAACGCCTCGTCGCGCTCGTCCGAGCGGATCGCACTCCGGATCCTCGGCCAGTCGCGAAAATGCGGCGCAGGTGCGATGTTGGTGCACGCATTGCCGTTGTCATGGCCATTGCCATGGAATGCGGTGTCGACGGTCGCCTCGGATTCCGATTCGACCTCGGAGCCCTGCGGGGCGGCAGCGTCGGGAGCGGCGCAGGCGACCAGGGTGCCCAGGGCCAGCGCGGCGCCGAGCCCCAGGGCACGAGACTTGAGAGTGTCCATGTTCTCCTCCGGCAAAGCGGGGACGACGGCCGTGTATTCGCACAGCGTCGTTCACTCAGGTTGGCGGCGAGTATGGAGTGTTGACTCTCAGTGGTGAATGACGATCTTTCCGCTCCCGTGATGTTTCTTATGACCAAAGATCGCTCTCACTGCGCGTCAGCGCGCGGCGGTCACGGTGGTGCCGCCGGGCACGCTCGCCGCGTCGGCCGGGTCGCTGCCCGCCGCGCGCTCGTCACCGTCCCAGAACCCGTCGCCGTCGCGATCGACCGCGAGGCGCAGCCCCGACCCGGGCGGCACGCAGGTGTAGGTCAGCGGATGACCGAGAGCGAGATCGCGCAGTGCCGCCTCTGCGATCGCCGGCTGCGCCTTGCGGTCAGGCCGGTACATGCCCGATCCGATGTAGAGGAAGCCGGC
>DATIPJ010000899.1:0-5024 GCA_035472155.1 Kofleriaceae bacterium | reverse complement strand
CGTCCGAACACCGGACGAGAGGGCGCGCCGACGAGCAGCCCTTCGGTGCCGTCGGACATCGCGCGCGCGTAGACGGCGAGTGCGCCGTCGACGGCGTCGATCGTGCGATCGATGTCGCCGTCGGTGTGCGAGTAGCTGACGACGAACGACGGGCCGAGCACGCCCCGCCGGATCAGCTCCTGCAGGAACAGCGTGCGGTAGGGCTGCGACGGCTGGCCCGCCGGATCGCGCGTGCCGAAGAACAGGTTGCACGCGCGGCCGACCGGGAGGACGAACTGCGACAGTCCGTGGCGCGCGCTGGCCTGGCGCAGGCCCTCGGCGAGCCGCGTGCCCACGCGGTGGAGGTGCTCGACGACGGGCTCGGTGCGATAGACCTCCATGGTCGCCATCGCGGCGACGAGCGCCGGGGTCTCGGCGCCGTGGGTGGTCGAGAGCAGGAAGACGTCCTCGTCGGTGCGATCGCGCCCGCCGTAGCGCATGACCTCGCGCTTGCCGGCGAGCGCCGACTGCGAGAAGCCGTTGGCCATGCCCTTGCCGAAGATCGACATGTCGGGGACGACGCCGTACAGGCCCTGGGCGCCGTGCCGGTCCCAGCGAAACCCGGTGATGGTCTCGTCGAAGATCGCGTACGCGCCCTCGGCGTGGCACAGCGCCACCAGGTCGGCGAGGAAGCCCGGCGCGGGCTCGTCGATGCGCGCCGGCTCGAGGAAGACGGCGGCGATCTGGCCCGGATGCGCGGCGAACTGCGCGCGCAGTGATGCCAGGTCGTTGTAGTGGAACTGCACGGTCTGCTCGGCGAACACCTGCGGGATGCCACCGTCGGCCGTCGTCGTGACGATGAACCAGTCGTCGTAGGAGAAGAACGGATGCTCGGCGCAGATCGCGACCCGTGTGCGCCCGGTGGCGCGGCGCGCGAGCTTGAGCGCCGCGGTGCCTGCGGTCGAGCCGTCCTTGGTGAACTTCACCATGTCGGCGCCGGGGATCAGGCCCAGGAACGCCTCGGCGCACGCGAGCTCCTCGGGCGCGGGGCGCGTGAAGTTGGTGCCGAGGTCGAGCGAGGCGCGCACGGCGTCGACGACCCGGGGGTACGCGTGACCCAGTGTCACCGCGCGCAGGCCCATGCCGTACTCGATGAACTCGTTGCCGTCGACGTCCCACACGTGGCAGCCCTTGCCGCGCGCGATCAGCGGCGGCGCGAGCTCGGGGTACTGATCGTCGCCCTTGGCGTAGGTGTGGCAACCGCCGGGCACGAGCTGGCGCAGCCGGGCGGCGAGCTGCTTTCCACGGGTGAGCTCCACGGATCCTCCTGAGCTTGCTATCATGCGCGGCCTGGGCCTGGAGATCGAGTCTTGGCGGACGTCCACACGCTCGTGATCGGTGCAGGGGCCGTCGGCCTCGCGTGCGCCGCCACGCTGGCCCGCCGCGGCCGCGCCGTCGCCGTGCTCGAGCGCAACCGCAAGGTCGGCCAGGAGACCTCGGCGCGCAACAGCGGCGTCATCCACGCGGGCTTGTACTACCCGACCGGCAGCCTCAAGGCGCGGCTATGCGTCGCGGGGCGCGACCAGTTGTACGCGCGCTGCGAGGAGCGCGGCATCGCGCACCGCCGCTGCGGCAAGGTGCTGGTGGCGACCGACGCCGCCGAGGCCGCCAAGCTCGAGGCGATCCACCGCCAGGCGGTCACCAACGGCGCGGGCAACGTCCGGCTGATCGACGCCGCCGAGGTCGCCCGCCTCGAGCCGCGCGTGCGCGCGATCGCGGGTCTGTGGTCGCCCGCGACCGGCATCGTCGACGTGCACGGGCTGATCGACAGCTATCGCCGCGAAGCCGAGGACCACGGTGCCATGGTCGCGCTCGACCACGCGGCGACCGCGCTCGACCGCGGGCCTGACGGCTGGCGCGTCTCGGTGCGCAGCGCCGCGGGCCAGTCCAGCGAGATCACCTGCGCATGGGTCGTCAACGCCGCCGGCCTCGACGCCTCGCGGATCGCCGCCCTCGCCGGCCTCGACGTCGACGCGCTCGGGCTGCGCCAGCGCCCGTGCAAGGGCGACTACTTCGTGCTGGCGCCCCGGCACGCGCAAATCGCCAACCACCTAGTCTACCCCGTCCCGGTCCACGCCGGCCTGGGCGTGCACATCACCTTCGACCTCGCGGGCCGCGTGCTCGCCGGGCCCGACACCGAGTACATCGATCAGCTGCGCTACGACGTCGACCCGGCCAAGGCCGCGGCCTTCGGCGCCGCGCTGCGCCGCTACCTCCCCGACGTCACCGACGACGATCTGTCGCCGGGCTACGCGGGCATCCGCCCCAAGCTCCAGGGCCCGGGCGACCCGTTCCGCGACTACGTCATCGACGAAGCGAGCCGCCTCGGCGCGCCGCAGCTGATCAACCTGGTCGGCATCGAGTCACCCGGGATCACCGCGAGCCAGGCGATCGCCGACGAGGTCGACCGGCTGATCGCCACTTGATCGATGGGCGGGGGGCACGATCAGAGCGTACAGACATACCGGCACACCGCGCCGCCGCCGGCAACGCCGGCCAGGCAACCGAGTCGAGTCCTGATGGGGCCGAGCAAATTGCATATCTGCCGCGCCGCTTCCTCCACATTTTCACAGAGCAGGACGCATTCCGGATTCGGCGGCTTCGTCTCATTGGTCACATCGATACCCAGCGCAAAGATGTCATCATAATATTGCACCTGTGCAATGTCCCTGGCCGTGAAGTAGTCGTCTCCATCGGGATCTGACGGCGGAGACCCGGCGGCCGTCCTTGCAACCATCACACTGGCGATCATCAGGAATGCCACAACTGCTTTTCCCATTGGATACCTCCGAAAGTTGGTTTGCTGTCCGCGCAGGACTACAGCGTCCGAACGCGGCGAAACCAACAATCGAAGATGCGATCGGGTGACGATGGCGTCGAGCGTGCGCTACAGCACTTGGCCGGGGCGGCGTGCCTCGACGAATTCGATCAGGCGCTGGCTGCGCCGGAACACGAAGGCGATGCGGCGGTCGAAGGCGACCGCGTGGACCGGCGCGCACACGATGCGCGCGCCGCGGGCGACCTCGGCGGCGAGCAGATCCTCGAGGCTGCCGTCGGAGGGGTCGAGCTCGTAACACACGTGGTCGAGGCCGCCGCCGCGCGCGAGGCGGCTGGCGAGCGGTGAGTCCTCGGCGCCGGCGAGGGGGACGATCAGCTCCCACAGCTCGCCGGTGGCGGGCTCGCGGAGGAACTGCACGGTGACGCGCTGGATCGGATCGTCGATCGGCGGGGAGACGAGCTCGGCGCCGTCGCGCTGGAAGGCAGCGCGCAGGCGCGCCAGGTCGCGGCCGACCCAGCCCAGGTGGTGGAGCTTCATCGTGGTGCCCCGTCGGCGCCCGGCGGCAGCGGCAGGATGGTGGTGTCGCCGCGCCGCTGGACCCAGTGCTGCGCGCCGTCGGCGTTGTGCCACGACACCAGGCGCGCGCCCGCGACGCGCAGCGCGACGATGGTGCCGAGGCGGTGAAAGCCCATCCGCTCGTGGAGCTGGACCGACGGGGCGTTGGAGGCCTTGACCAGGCAGCGCACGCGGGATGCGCCGTGGACGGTGAGGAGCTCGTGGAGCGCGATCTGGAAGACCTTCACGAACACGCCCGAGGCGCGCGCCTCGGGGAGCGTGAACGCGTGGTAGCTCCAGAACGTGTCGGCCGGGATGCCCCAGCTCGGGAACAGCGGCATGTCCTCGCAGAACGGCTCGGGGCCGCGGTGGAACCAGCTGTGGGCGAGCATGCGGCCGTCGAGCTCGCCGACGTAGGCGAGGTCGCCGCGCGCGAGGCGCTCCCGGACGCGGGCCGGCGCGGTCCCGGCGAGGGCCGCGAGCGGATCGAGGTCGGCGAGGCCGGCGACGCGGACGGAGAGGTCGCGCAGGCCGCGAAACCGCTTGGGGGCGGCGGTCAGCTGGTAGAGGCGCTCGTGGCCCAGGGCGATCGCCGGCACGACGCGCGCCGCCTTGAGCGAGAGCTCGGCGATGTGGAGCGCGCGCGCCGTGCGGTCGATGTCGGTGCGCCCGAGCTCGTAGCGGAACCGGTCGATCTTGGTGCGGAGTAGCTCGCGCACAGTCACGATGCTCGACCGTCGAGCCGGGCCGTGATGTGGCCATCGTCGAGCGGCGCCCCGGGGAGCGGCTCCTTGGCGAACGCCTCGCCCGCGCCGCCTTCGCCGGATGGCGCGGGAACAAACCCGTGGCGAGGCAGAAAGTCGCGCACCGGGGCGTTCTTCTTGGTGCGAACGAGGCGCGCGGTGAGCCGGCGCGCGCCGGCCTCGACGAGGTCCGCGGTCACGACGCGCAGGAGCGCGCTCTCGACGCCGCGGCCGAGCACGCGGCACGACAGGAGCACGGTCTCGAGGTCCCAGGTCGCCGCGTCGGTCTTGTGCGCGAACACCAGGCCGGTGGTGCCGTAGTCGCCGAAGCGATCGGTGACATCGAGGGCGTAGAGCCGCCACGATGGGTCGCGCCGCATCGCCTCGAGGTCGGCCTCGCTGCGCCGGATCGTCGTCAGGTTGAACTGGTTGGTCTTCTGGGTCAGCTGGGCGGCGCGCGGCACGTCGTGGTCGCCGATCCGCCGCACGTCGATCACCAGCTCGAGCGCGCGCAGGTGGGCGCGCAGCGCGTCGGGGTCGCTCTCGGCGGCGGCGCGCGCCGCGGTGCGCGCGGTCTCGGCTGCATAGGCCGCGGCGCGCATGCGGTCCTCGTCGGTCAGCGTCATGCGGTCGAGCTGCGGCACCGCGCGCAGCGCGTCGACGTAGCGCGCCGGGTCGGGCGGCAGCTGAACCACGGTGACCTCGGGCAGCACGCTGCGGACCTCGGCGCACTCGGTGGGGCTGTCGTCGATGAACACGAAGCTGTCGACGCCCAGCGAGAGCTCCGCGGCCAGCTCGCGCAGCGACTCGGTCTTGGACTGCCACGAGATCCGGTGCGCCGCGAGGTGCGCGCGGCGGATCCGCATGCCCGGGTGGTTGTCGAAGATCTCGAAGGCGTCGACCTCGTT
>DATIPJ010000898.1:0-6962 GCA_035472155.1 Kofleriaceae bacterium | reverse complement strand
CGCGACCCGGCCGCCGTCGCCCGACGCGCCGCTCACCGCGGGCCGGGTCGACACCGACGAGGTGATGAAGTTCGTCGAGACGCCGACGCCGCTGCCGACCGCGGCCCAGCGGCGCACGACCACCGGCGAGGGCGTCCGCGGCGCGCGGCCGACCGCCAATCGCGGCGTGAACCCTGACACCGATCCGATGCGCGGGTTCGCCGAGCAGCGCACGCCGGGCTTCGGCGAGCATCGCATGGACCAGCGCACGCCGACGGCAGACCGCATCCCGCCCGACCAGCGCACGCCCACCGATCCGGCGTTCTCGCGCGTGGCAACCGGCACGCCGACGGGCGCGCCGCTGACCGGGCGGGTATCGACCGACAACGCCGCCGCCGCCGAGGCCGCGTTCAAGCGCGGCGAGACCGCGATGAAGCGCGACCAGCCCGGCGACGCGATCCTCGAGTTCAAGTCGGCGTGCGATCTCAATCCGAGCGATGTCGACTACGCCGGCATGCTCGCATGGGCGAAGTTCTGCGCCGCGGGCGACAAGCCCGGCATCGGTGCCGACACGCGCAAGGCGCTCGAGCGCGCCGTGTTCAAGTCGCACCGCCCCGAGCGCGCGCGGTTCTACCTCGGGCGGGTCGAGCGCATGCTCGGCCGCGACAAGGAGGCGCTGCGCCACTTCCAGGAGGTGCTCGACCTCAAGCCCAACCACGCCGAGGCGGCCAGCGAGATCCGCGCGATCGAAGCGCGGCTCGCCGCCGCGAACAAGAGCGGCGGACTGTTCGGCCGCAAGCGCTGACGCCTCAGAGCGGTGGCTGGTCGAACTCGGGCCAGAGCACCCGCGCCTCCCCGCCCGGATCGTCGGCGACCGTGCACGTGCGATCGAGCAGCATCGTCGCGCGGCGCTCGGCGTCGTAGCGCGGCCACTCGGGCAGCCCTGCGCCGTTCGGGTCGCCGGTCTTGATGAACTGCGCCCACGTCGCGTGGATGATCGTCGCCAGCGGCAGCGCGACCGATGGGTCCTTGCCGAGGAGGATCGGCGCCATCGGCAGGTCGAGCCGGTTCCACACGAAGGCGAGCTCGAGTGCGTGCGCGGCGCCGAGCCGGCCACCGAACGTCGGCGACGCCCAGCCGAAGCGGTACATGTAGACCGGCGTGCCGTGAGCGGCCTGCGCCTCGGCGGTCCGGATCGCCGGGATGCGAAACACGAGGTCGCCGATCAGATCGACCCACGCGCGGGTATCGGAGGGATCGATCGGGCGGGGGATCTCTCCCGTTGCGCCCGGAGATCCGTTCCCACCGCCCTGGATCAGGGCGCGTGGATCGAAGTGGCGCGCGCGGTACACGTGGAGCAGCTCGTCGAGCGTGGGCCCGAGCCACGCGCGCACCGGCTCCTTGAACGGAGCGATCGTCACCTCGCCGAGGAACACCTCGAACAGGTTCCATTCGTCGCGGTTGGTGCCGAGGAGGAGCGGGATGCCCGCGGCCGCGCCGTCGCGGATCGCCTCGATCGGCCGGCGCGCGATCGTCGTGCCGTCGAGGTAGGGCGAGAATGCGGCCAGCCCGTGCTCGCGGCTGAGCCTCTCCTGCGCGGCGATCAGTTGCTCGATCGGGACATCGGCGAGCCCCGCGGCGGTGACGCCGAGCTCCTCGACCACGCCGCGCGCGATCCGCGCCGCCTCGTCGCGCGTCGGTAGGCCCAGCCCCGAGGCGCCGCTCTCGAGGATCGCGCGGTGGAACAGCCCGCGCGCCTCGGGCATCGCGAGCAGCGTGCCGATCGAGATCGCACCCGCCGACTCGCCCATCACGGTGACGTTGTCCGGGTCGCCGCCGAACGCGGCGATGTTGCTCTGCACCCAGCGCAGCGCGGCGATCTGATCGAGCAGCGCGACGTTGCCGGGGGCGCGCGGATCGCCGAGACCTCCCAGGTACAAGAACCCGGGGATCCCGAGCCGGTAGTTGATCGTCACCACGATGATTCCGTCCGCGACGAACGGGTCACCGTGATAGAGCGGCGTCGAGCCGGAGCCCATGACGAACGCGCCGCCGTGGATCCACACCATCACGGGGTGCTTGTCGGCCGGCGAGACGTCGGGGCCCGCCGGCGCGAACACGTTGAGCTGCAGGCAATCCTCGTCGGCGAGGACCTTCTCGGTCACGCCGCTGAGCAGCGCGATCTGCGAGCTCCGCGACTGCTGGGCGACCGGGCCGAAGCTCGTCGCATCGCGCTCGCCGCGCCAGGCGACGGGCGGCTCGGGTGGGCGGAACCGGAGGCGCCCCACCGGCGGCGCCGCGAACGGAATGCCCTTCCACATCGCGACGTCGCTCCGCACCTCACCTCGCACCTTCCCGTGGCTTGTTTCGACGACCAGGTTAACCATGCAGCACCGCGCGTTCGAGCTCGGAAAGCGCCTCGCCGCAGTACACGGCGAGCCGTTGCAAGTGTGGCACGGTATCGCGGCAGCCCGTGAAGCCGAAGCACACCATGCCCGCGTAGCTGTTACACGTGATGTTGAGCGCCTGACCGTGGACGGGGATCGACATCGGATACGACGCCTCGAGCCGCGCGCCGCGGAAGTACAGCGGATGCTCGGGGCCGGGCACGTTGGAGATGACGACGTTGAACGTCGGGCGCAGGTGGCCCGCCGTCGTCGGGATCATCTGCAGCATCGACGGCGCGGTCAGCAGCGCGCTGTACTGCAGGATTGCCGCCTTCGACATGCCCTGGAGCTGCGCCTTGGCGCGCGTCGTCGAGGCCACGATGCGCGCGAGCCGCTCCGCGGGGTCGTCGATGTCGGTCGCGAGCGTCGCGAGGATCGCGCCGACCGCGTTGCCTCCGCCGAGCTCGTCCTTGGCGCGGATCGCGACCGGCAGCATCGCGACCAGCGGCGCCGCCGGCAGCGCGTTCTGCTCGAGCAGGTACGTGCGCAGGCTGCCGCCCGAGAGCGCCAGCACCACGTCGTTGAGCGTGCCGTTGGCCGCGCGCGCGATCGCGCGCATCCGGGCGATCGGCAGGCTCTGGGTCGCGAACCGTCGGCTCTTGCTGATCCGCGCGTTGAGCACGCAGCGCGGCGCCTCGAGCGGCGAGATCAGATCGTGGTTGCCGCTGCGCGACGCCTTGATCACGTTGAACAGCGCGCGCACCACGGTCTTCGAGGCGCCGTACTGCGCGCGGACCGCAGCGAGCAGCTCGGGGTAGTGGATCCCGCCGCCGCTGTCGGCTGGCTCGCTCCCCGGTGCGGACGGAGGCGCGGGCGCGCGCGATCGCTGCGGAACCCCGAAGAACAGCGGGCGTTCGCGGTCGTTGGGGTCGGGCGTGAGCCCGTTGATCAGCGCCTGCATCGCGCTGTAGCCGTCGACCAGGGCGTGGTGGACCTTGACGTACCAGGCGAACCGGCCGCGCTCGAGCCCCTCGATGAGGTGGAGTTCCCATGGCGGGCGATGCAGGTCGACGTGGTGGCCGTGCAGCCGCGAGACCAGGATGCCGAGCTCGCGCTCGTCGCCGGGCAACGGCAGCGCCGAGCGCCGCACGTGGTACTCGAGGTCGACCCCGGCCTCCTCGCTCCACGACTGCAGCGGGCTCCACAATAGATCCGGCCAGCGCAGCTTGAGGTTCCACGGCGCCTGCACCGCGTGGCTGGCGCGCAGCTCGTTCATCAGCTCGCGCAGGTAGTCGGGCGGGCTGTCGGGCGCGGGGGTGAACGGCATCATCCCCGCGACGTGCATCATCTGCTCGCGCGACTCGGCGTAGAGGAACATGGTGTCGCTGGGCGACAGGCGTTTTCCCACGAGGCGATCCTACATGACCGCGAGGCCACGGCGTGCGCCGCGCCCCCGGATCGACGGCTACAGCCAGTCGGGATCCAGCTGAGCGTAGGAGTCCTCGCCGTCGCGGCACAGCGCGGCGAGGTGGTCGATGCGCGGCAGCTCGGTCCGGATCCAGTACTGCGCCGCGGCGAGCTTGGCCCGGTAGTAGCCGGCGTCGCGGGCGGCGCGGCCGCGCGGCAACGGGCCGGCGAGCGCCTCGCGCGCGACCGCGGCGAGCTCGAGCCACTGCCAGGCGATCACGACCGTCGAGAACAGGTCGAGGTAGTCGGTCGCGTGCAGCAGCATCGCGTCGGCGGCGCCGGCGAGCGCACGCCCGGCCAGCTCGCTGGTCAGCCCGCCGATGACGCCGACCGCGCGCTCGAGCGCCGCGATCCACGCCGCATCGACGCCGGCGGCGCGGGCGCGCGCACACGCCGCTGCGACCTCGCCGCCGAGCGCGACCAGCGGCGCCCCGCCCTTGGCCACCGCGCGCCGGCCGAGCAGGTCGAGCGCCTGGATCCCGGTCGTGCCCTCGTGGATCGAGTTGAGCTTCTGGTCGCGCAGCCACGCCTCGGGCAGGTACTCGCTCGAGTAGCCGTAGCCGCCGTGGATCTGGATCGCCAGCGCGTTGGCTTCGAAGCCGCGCTCGGCGGGGAACGACTTGGCGACGGGCGTCAGCAGATCGACCAGGAGGCCCGCGCGCTCGCGCTCGGCCGCCTCGGGGGCGTGGTGCGCCAGGTCGGAGTAGTACGACACCCGCGCGATCAGCACGAGCCCGCCCTCGACGATCGCCTTCTGGCGCAGCAGCATGCGCCGCACGTCGGCGTGCTGGGCGATCGGCACCGGCGGCATTGCGGGATCCTTGGCGGTGACCGGACGGCCCTGCGTGCGGACGCGCGCGTAGGCCACTGCCTCGTGGTACGCGACCGACGCCGTCGACACCGCGTTGAGGCCGACCATGATGCGCGCCTCGTTCATCATCTGGAACATGTAGCGGATGCCCTGGTGGGGCTCGCCGACGAGCCAGCCCCGGCAATCGCCGCGCTCGCCGTACGACAGCGCCAGGCTCGGCAGGCCGCGCCAGCCGATCTTGTGGATCACGCCGGCGACCGCGACGTCATTGTCGACGAGCGCGCCGCCTTCGAGCCGCCGCTTGGGAATGCAGAACAGCGACACGCCCTTCATGCCGGCCGGCGCGCCGCGGATCCGCGCGAGCGTCATGTGCACGACGTTCTCGGTGATGTCCTGGTCGCCGCCCGAGATGAAGATCTTCGAGCCGCGGATCAGGTAATGGCCGTCGGGCGTGGGGTCGGCCGTCGTCGTGATGTCGGCCAGGCTCGAGCCGGCGTGCGGCTCGGTGAGCGCCATCGTGCCGGTCCACTCGCCGCTGTACATGCGCGCCATGTAGCTGGTGCGCAGCGCCTCGTCGCCGAACACCTCGAGCAGGAGCGCCGCGCCCTGGGTCAGCCCGAGGTAGCCGTACGCCGAGAGGTTGCCCGCCATGAGGTACGCGGTCGCCAGCGCGAACGCCGCGAGCGGCACCTGTGCACCACCGACGTCGTGCGGACGCGGCGCGGCGACGATGCCGAGATCGATCATGCGCGCGTAGAGGTCGCGCATCCGCGGGTGCACCACGACGCGGCCGTCGACCAGGCGCGGCGGCTCGGCATCGAGCATGCGATACGCGGGGAACAGCGCCTCGCGCGCGAGGTCGCGTGCGGCGGCGATCAGCATCTGACAGGTCTCGCGATCGTGGTCGGCGAACCACGGCAGCCGCAGCAGCCGGTCGAGGTCGAGCACCTCGTCGAGGATCAGCTCGACGTCGCGATCATCGACGAGCGGGTTGGTCGAGGGGGCGGTCATGGCGGGGCTATCGTCGCACAGCATCGATGACTGCGGTCGCGGCTGCGACGACCTGCGTGTCGCAACGGCGTCGCTGTGCAGCGAGCGCACAGCGCTGGCGTGCGCGGGCGCGTTCGGGCTAGCGTCATCGGATGCGCCGATCTGTCGCTGTCGTCTTGCTCGCTCTGGTGGCTGCGTGCCACGGCCAGGCGCCGCCCGCGCCAGCCGCCTCCCCCGCGGCGCCCGCCGCGAGCGCCGCGCCGGCGCCGAGCGCGCCCGTCTATCCCGAGTCGCGGCGCGACGACATCGTCGATCGCGTGCACGGCGTCGCGGTCGCCGACCCGTATCGCTGGCTCGAGGACGCGAGGCAACCGGAGGTCCAGGCGTGGATGAAGGCGCAGGACGGCTACGCGCGCACCCACCTCGCGCAGTTGCCGGGGCGCGAGGCGCTCGCGGCGCGGCTGGGCGAGGTGTTTTACGTCGACTCGGTCGGCGCGCCGCGCCACCGCGGCGAGCGCTACTTCTTCACCCGCAAGCACAAGGACAAGGAGAAGGGGATCGTCTACTGGAAGCAAGGGGGTGCAGCGCGTGGGGGTGCAGCGCGTGGGGAAGCCGGCGCGGAGACCGTGCTGCTCGATCCCAACACGTGGTCGGCCGATGGCTCGACGGGGTTGCACGGCTGGACGCCGAGCTGGGATGGCAGGTACGTCGCCTACAACGTCAGCGAGCACAACGCCGACGAGACGGTGATGAAGGTGATCGACGTCGGCACCGGCAAGGTCCTGGCCGACACGCTCTCCGGCACCAAGTTCGGCGAGGCGTCGTGGTCGCCCGACGGCCGCGGCTTCTACTACTCGTGGACGCCGCCCGCGAGCGACACGCTCGCCGAGCCCGACCGCAACGCGCACACCGAGCTCCGCTACCACGTGCTCGGCGCCGACCCGGCGCGCGACGCCATGGTGCACGAGCCGACGGGGCACAACGACTGGTTCCTGTTCGGGCAGATCTCGCAGGACGGCCACTGGCTGATCGCGGGCATCGCGCACGGCTCGAGCGGCGCGACGAGCTGGTTCTACAGGGACCTGCGGCGCGGCCAGAAGGACTGGACGGCGCTGGTCGACGGCGTCGATGCGACCTCGAACCTGATCGACTGGCGCGACCGGTTCTACCTGATCACCAACGACGGGGCGCCGCGCTACCGCGTGTTCGCGATCGATCCGGCGCGTCCGGCGCGCGCCGCGTGGAAGGAGGTCCTGCCCGAGCAGGACGCGACGATGCAGACCGTCGACGTGATCGGCGGCCACCTGATCGTGAGCTACCTGCGCAGC
>DATIPJ010000897.1:0-5607 GCA_035472155.1 Kofleriaceae bacterium | reverse complement strand
CCTCGATCTGCAAAAGCTCGCCGGAGATCCAGCGGGCTCTCGCGATCGCCGACAAGGTGGAACAGTCCTACGATCTGACGCGCGGCGATCTATTCATCCCCGCACTGGAGACCTACTGCGCCATCCTCGAGCCATTCGCGATGACGGTGCTCACCGGCACGATGCGCCGAGTCGGTTACGAGATGTTTCCACAGTACGTGCAGATCCTGGGGATCGCGCCCAACAACGTGAAGGCGGCGATGAACCTCAAGAGCGGTGCAGATCTGATTCGCACGATCTGCACGGCATACAGCCAGTGCGTGATCGGCAACGACGCCGGCACGCTGGTTCCCGAGGTGATCGGCTCGACGGTGAGCGTCACCGACACGACATTCATGCCGTGTCAGCTGCAGATGGGGGTGTTCCTGGGAGCAGGGAAGCTGACAGGCCTCTACCGCGACAACACGCTGGTCGAGAAGCGTTGTCGCGCCAAGGGCGATACGGTTTGCGTCTACGATTTCGTACTCTGAAGGATCGCGGTCGCGCGGATCAGCTCTGATAGGCAGCGCGTAGCGTGAGCGGCATCGGGGCGCGATTCGAGACGTTGTCGCTGGGCAGCGCCACCAGCGGCTCGGAGGCCTCGCCGACCCATGAGCTCAGCATCTGGTGGTAGAGGCAGGCCGCGTGCCACAGCATGCGCTGGTAGTGCTGGCCGGTGCGCGAGTCGATGGCGGCCTCGCCGCAGCGGTCGAGCCCGAGCCGCAGGTGCTCGGAGTCGACCTCGCGGTGCACCTTCCAGTAGCGCCCGCTCAGGATGCCCATCCGGTCGAGCACCGGGATGGTCGCGGTGTAGAAATCGAGCGCGACGCCCTCGCTGAGCACGTTCAGCGTCACCACCTGGACGTCGTGGGCTTCGCGCACGGCGCTGCGCCAGCAAAACGCGAGGTTGTTGATGGTCTCCTGCGTGGCGGGCACGCCGCCGGCCTCCGTGCCCTCCAGGAACCCGTGCTTGCTCATCCACGCGACGAGCTGATCAGGGTGGTCGGCCTCCTCGAACGCGTGCTCGGCAAAGATGCTCTGGTAGTTCCTGTCCCGGCATAGCGAGTAACGCATGCAGAGCGCTTGCGTGAACTCGCGCGACTGGTGAAGGAGCTGATGGATCCATTTCAGATCGCTCGGGCGCTCAGCCCTGGCGAGGTTCTGAAAAAACGGACCCGATCGAATGATGGAGCGATACCTCTCCGCGTACTCGAGCAGCCATTCCATGACGTCCGATCCCTCCTGCGATGTGAAAACCCCAGCGTGCGAAACCCCCAGCGTGTGAAACCCCTTCGCACGGCGCGATCGCGATCGCGTGCTGTGCGGTCACTAACATCCCGTGCACGAGGTACGACCTGTGAGGGAACGAGAGCGCTGTCAGAGCCGCAATTCACTCTGACAGCGATCCGGTGCTCACATGCGTTGGCCATTACGTACAGCACACTAACCGAAGACCAAGATATACACCTATATCAGAAAATCACGCCGTGACCAAACTCATACTCGGAATAGCGCCAGAAGAACAGTATTTATGTAATCAGGAATGATCCGGATTGTCATGCTGTACAAACGAATCAGAACGTCAGAGTCTGATAGCTTCCTACATCACCAACGGACGTCTAACTGTTGGCTCACACCCGAAAAAACAGCTGATGGTCGGACCAGGCACCGGCTCGGCCGATAGTTTCGGCAGGCGAATCCCAGGAGTGTGCAGTTGCCCCACTGCCGCATTCGGCGGCACTGGCGTTCTCGCAATCAAGGTCCTGTACCCGGTCAACGGCATGTACTCGCGATCTGCGAGTCGAGTGCAGGATTCGCGAGATACAGAGTGGCTATTGGTACTCTGCCGTCACTGCGCAGGCATCGTCTGCGAAAGCGAGCGCGCCCTGCGGTGGCTTCGCGGCGGGGAGCGCACTGCGCTCGATGCGCTAAGGAGACCGGATTGCATCCGGTCTCCGTCGCCTCGATCGGCTCGCGAAGCGCTCGCCTAGTGGTTCTGGCGTTGCGCGGCGCGCTCGGCGCTCGCCGCCTGCAGGAGCGCGATGCGCTTCTTGATCAGCGCGACGTCGCGCGCGTTCGGCGCCAGGCTGAGGTATGTGCGCAGTGCCATGACGGCCGCGCCGATGTCGCCCTGCTGTGCGTGCGCGAGACCGAGGCCGCGGAAGCCAGCGGCGTACGTCGGTACGTAGCTCAGGACCTGGCGATAGGCGCGGATCGCCGCGGCCGAGTCTCCGGCGAACAGCGCCTGATTGCCGGCGTCGTAGGCGACGCGCGCGCGCGCGATCGACGGCTGATCCTCCGCGGGATCCTCCTCGTGCGCAGCGGAGCGCACCGCCACGGCCTTGGTCGCCTTGCGGTTGCCGCGGGACCCGGGCTGCGTGCGCGGCCGATGCGGCTTGGCTGCGGTCGTCGTCGGAGCGCGCATCCCGCGCGACGTGCGCGGGTTCGCGGCCGCCGTCGTGTTCGTACGGTTGCCGGCGGCGTGGCGGTCGGCAGCCTGGGCCGTCATGGTGATGTCGCCATCCTGGGCGGCGTCATCGGCGTCGGCATCGCCGTCGTCGTCGGCGGCATCGGCGGCATCGTCGGTAGCGACGACCGCGGCGGGAGCGCCTGCGGGCGGCGATGGTGCAGCGATCGGTGCCGGATCGGGTGGCGCAGGGGCAGGTGGCTCGATGGCGACGGCGTTCGCGGCTGTCGGGGCCGGTGCCGAGACCACCGGAGATACGGGGCTTGCTCCATGCGTGGCTGCCTTGCCTGACCCGCTCGATGACGAGCCACGGGTGGCAGCGACCACGATGACCGCGACCAGGACCGCGGCGCTCGCTCCGGCGAGCGCGATCGCGCGGCGCGAGAACAGGCGCGGGCGGAGCGATGCTGCCTCGGGCGAGCCGGTGTGCGCCGGCGGATCGAACGATTCGAGCGCGGGCGGCGGCTGCAGCAGCGGCGAGGGCGGCGCCGGAGTGTGATCGGGCGCGGCGCGCAGCGCATGCTGCGGCTCGACGACGACGGGGCGCGGCATCACCAGCGCCGGAACCGTGATCGGCTCCGACGGCGGCGCCGCGAGCGGCAGGCGCACGACCTCGGGCGGCACGTGCTCGGGGGCCGCGGGGATCACCGGCTGTCGCGGCCGTTGCGCCGTCTCGGCGGCCAGCGACACGCCGGCGGGCGCCGTGACGGTCTCGAAGGGGCTCTGCCCGCCACCCGGCGCGGTCAGCGTCTCGAACGGGCTCGGCTCGGGCGCCGACGGTGTGGGTGCCACCGACGACGCTTGCTTGGCGGGCGGCCTGGGAGGGCGACCGCGGCCCTTGGCCATTGCGGCCGGTGCGGCCGGTGCGGCGGCTGCAGGCGACTGCACCGGTTGCGGCTTCGCCGGTGAGGGCTGGCCGGGCTGAGCCAGCGAGGGCTGGGAAGGCGCGGCCGGCCTGGGCCGCGGTTCGATGCGCGGCGCGGCGGGCGCGGTCTGGCGCACCAGCGCCGCGAGGCCAGCGACGGGTGCCTGCGGTGTGTGCTGATCGCGCTCCCACTCGGCGACATCGATCGCGTCGATCTCGACGACGTCGGCTGCCTTCTGGGGAAGCCGGCCCTCGGGCGGCGTCGGCCGCGTCACGGGCGCGTCGCCTCCGCGACGAGCTCGGGGATGCCGGCGGTCGCCTCGTCCTCGGACTCGAACACCTTCTCGGCCTTCGTGCGCGACGCCCTGGCGTCGACATCGAAGAGCGTGACGGTGACCTTGAGCTGGCGCTGCTTTGTCGCGGCGATCTGTGCGAACAGCAGGCCATTGGCCGTCAGCGAACGGCCCACGGCCTGGTAGCACGCAGCGCTCGAATCGACGCACTCGATCGAGATCTGGACGACCTCGAGTGAGACCTTCGAGACCTGCGCATTGCCGAGGCCGGCGACCTGCGCATGACTGAGCGAGTCAGTCGCTGCGCGCGCGACGCTGGGGAATGCCTCGCTCTCGGCGGGCAGCGCGACGAGCCGCACGACCTTGGGGGCGCGCGGCGCTGCCGACGGCGTCGCGACCGCGGTCGTCGCCGGAGATCCTGCGTGCGTGCATGCCGACATCGTGACAACCATCAGCGTTCCAAACCTCCCGCGATACGTTGCCATTGCAAGACCCCCAGGGTAACACGTCGCCGCGAGCGCCTCACGGGATGAATTCGCGCAAAGCTCGACGACGATGTGAGCCTTTCAGCATCACGTAGGCGAGAGTAACCCGCCGCGCTGTGGATTCAGAAGCGGACTACGAGTTTCACGTTGCGAATGCAAATGCGCTCGTGCGACGGAGTACGGTCGCTCAGATGATCGATGACAGTCGTGCGGTGCCGGTGTGCGGTATCCGCCCCGACTTCATGAGTCCCGACTACGCGTGATGCTCGCCGCCTACTGGGCGCGGTCGGCTTCGGCGGCGCTCCACAGGCCGAGCACGTTGGGCGTGGCGGGGTCGAGCAGCGGATGCGCCAGCGACTGCGCGGCAGCGGCGGAGTACAGCTCGTCGGCGGGAAGCGGGACGCGGCGCGTGCCGTCGATCGCGAAGTACAGCTCCTGGTGGGCGAGGTCGCCGGCGACGATCGACCACGTCCGGCCATCGCGCGAGAATGCGAGCGTACCGTCGAGTGCGATGTCGAACCGGTAGTCGCGACCGTCGACGACCGCGACTGCGTGGTCGCCGCGGCGCGCGAGGTACGCGGTGCGCGCACCGTCAGGGCTCCACACCGGCGCCTCGGCCCAGTGCCCGCCGTCGTGCTCGCGGCCGTCGATCACGACGGACCACGCGGCACCGCGGCGCGCGGCGTAGCCGACGTGGCGGCCGTCGCTGCTGATCGCCAGCGGGCCGACCTCGTCGTAGCGCGGCTCGGCGACGCCGGCGCGCACGACCTGCATCCCGGTGGCGTCCTCGAGGACGTAGACCACCGCGCAGGCCGGCGCTGCCACGACGGCGAGCGAGGTCGCGGCGAGGGTGCGCGGCGGCGCGGCGGCGAGCTCGGCGCCATCGCAGATCGCGCGGTCGCCCGCGGCCCGGTCGTTCACCACGTACGCCACGTGCGCGCCATCGGGGCTGATCTGCAGCGCGCGGACCTCGCCCTGGACGGCCGCGCCGACCACGCCATCGACGACCACATGGGCCGCGCCGTCGGTGGTGCCCAGGTACGCGGTGCGGCCGCCGCGGCGCGCCGCCGTGAGTTGCGCGATGTCGTCGAAGCGCGGGCCGATCGCATGGTCGATCACGGCGAACGCGTCGCGGCCGCGGCGCGCGGCGTAGGTGACGTGGATACTGCCGCTGCCGCCGTCGCCGTCGCTGACCGCGAGCTGGCCGACGGCGCTCCACGCCGGTCCAGCGACGCCGTCGACGACGACGTGAACGCCAGCGGCATCCTCGGCGGCGTAGATCAGGTGCGCGCCGTCGGGCGAATACGCGAGCGTGCGGGCGAGGATCGCGGTCCAGCCTTGCGCGCGGTCGGCGGCGCCGTCGACGATGACGTGCCAGCGGCCGTGGTGCTCGGCGGCGTAGGCCAGGCGGCCGCGCGCGCCGATCGCGATCTCGCCGATGCCGTCGAATGTGGGCCCGGGTCGGCCGTCGACCACGAC
>DATIPJ010000896.1:0-4928 GCA_035472155.1 Kofleriaceae bacterium | reverse complement strand
GTACAGGCCCATCCAGCCGTCATTTCCCTCGTTGAAGTTGGCGGATCGCTCGCCATCCTCGATTGGCCTTGCGTCCTGCCAGCTGCCCTTGGGCGGCGCGCCCTTGGGCGCGGGGAAATCGAGCATCGCGAGCTTGGCCCCGGGAACGACGGGGCCAGTGCCCACGGAGCCGCCGGCCGGCTCCTGTGCCGCGGGCGGCGTGGCCGGCGCGGCGGGTGGCGGCGTTGCGGGCGCGGCCGGGGCGGCGGGCGCTCCGGCGGGCTCCGCGGCAGGAGCCTTGTCTGTCTTCTTGCAGCCCGACATGAGGATGGATGCGGCCAATAATACAGGCACTGAGAACCGAACGATCATCATCTCTGTCTCCCCCAATATGTCGGCGCAAGCTAAGCACAAATCGCGTCTCGCGCGCCACAGTTTGGCCACCTCACCTCGTGAGGCGATATAGTCGTGACGGTGGCCAGCAAGGGGCGCGTCGTTCGGTTCTTCGGCCCTCGCGGGGACCTGCTCATCGCGGACAGCGCTGGCGTCTCCGTGTGCCACGCATCCGGAAGCCTCCGCTTCCGCGTGGCGATCGACGGCGTGCTCGATGCCGTCTGCGTCGGCAGCGAGCTGTGGGTGGCCGCGCACGATGGCCTCACGCGCCTCGCGGTCACCGATGGGGCGATCCTGTCCACCGAGCGGATCCCGCAGCTCCACGCGCCGGGGTGGTTCCTGCAGTCGAGCACGCTCCCGACCCATCCGGTGTGGCACGGCGATGTGCCCCATGTGATCTCGGTCGCGCCGGGGCGCGCCGAATCGCCCCCGGGGCCGGCGTCGTCGATCGCGGTGCCGGTCGGCGTGGGGCGGTGGCTCTTGTGGGAGGCCAACCAGCTGCGCTACTGGCGCACCGGCATCGGCGAGGCGTGGCGGAACAAGGTCGGCGATCCGAGCTCCGAGGCGATCGATGCCCAGCTCGTGCTCGAGGGGCGGCTGCTCGTGCTCGTGCAGCGCCGCGGACCCGCGACCGCGAGCGCGATCCTGACCCTCACGGTCGCGCAGGTCTCCGACGGTGCGCAGAACATCCAGATGCGACTGCCCACCGGCACGCGGATGTCGATCGCAGTGCGCACCGGCGTCGCGCTCGCGTGGACGGGGGAGGAGGCGCGGCTGCTCAACCTGCGGTTCGGGCGATGGACGCGCGACCTCAGGCTCCCGCCCGGCGTCGAGGAGGCCGTGGTCGACGACGGCCTCGAGCACATCGCGCTGGTGTTCCCCCATTCGGTCGAGCTCACCGACATCGCCTCGCTGGCCGTGGCCAAGCGCACCAACGGCGCCGAGGCGCGCGCCGACGACACGTTGCCGAAGGCGCAGATCACCGCGCTGGCGATCGACCCCGCCGCGGGCGCGCCGGTGGCGGAGGCGGAGGCGGAGCCCGCCGCGCCCATCGTCGAGCAGGAGCCGCTGCCCGATGAACCGCTGGTCCAGCTGGAGCTGGTCTCGGTCACGCCCACCGCGACCGCCGACGAGCGCGAGCTGGCCCTCGAGCTCCATCTGCGCCTGATCGGCGCGCTGGCCAACGTGGCGATCGCCACCGCGTGGGACGAGGGTCGCATCGTGATCGCCGCGTCGAACCGCCCGGCGTTCTCCGAGGAGCTGGGCGGCCTTCTGCGCATCACGCGCGGCCTGTGCGCCGACGAGCTCGCCGAGGCCTACGACCGGCTGCGCGACGTGGACCAGCAGGTCGACGCCGCGCTCGCCGCGCGAGAAGGGCGCGCGACCCCGCTCGAGATGCTGACGCGCGACTTCGGCCTCTCCCAGCTCGCGAGCCTCATGCTGTTCGCGACCGCCGCTCCGCGCCTGCGCGGCGAGTTCGCGCGCGTCTACGGCATCCTCACCAACGACCCCGGGCGCCCGCTCGTCGACGAGCACCTGCTCGCGCTGCTCCTGGGCGAAGCCCCGCAACGGGTAGCGAGCGAGCTCGACGCCGACCGCCCGCTCCGGCGCCACGGCCTGATCCAGCTCGGCGCGGGCACCCGGCCGTTCGCCCCGCTCGTCGTCGAGCCGCTCGTCGTACGCACCCTCGCCAACCTCGACCTCGACGGCGAATTCGACGACGTGCTGATCGCGCGCGCGGCCGATCGGCAGCTCGACGCGCTCGACCTGCCGCGCGACGTGGTCATCAGCGCGCTGCAGTACCTCGCCGCCCCACGCGAGGGCGAGCACGCGCGCATCGTGCTGCGCGGCCGCACCGGCTCGGGCCGCCACACCCTCCTGGCGTCGCTCGCCGAGCGCGTCGGGCGGGCGATCGGCGTCATCGATCTGAACGTGCCGCGCGATCGCACGCGCGTCGCCGCGACCCTCGAGGCCGCGCTGCGCCGCGCCAAGCTGCGCGGCCTCGTCCCCTGCGTCGACGGTCTCGAGCTGGCCGACCCCGACAACCCTGATCTGCGCCAGCAGATCTCGACCGTCCTGCGCCGCCATCCGGGCCCGCTCGCCCTGCGGCTGCCCCCGGAGGCCCGGCCGCCGCTCGAGCCGGGTTACCTCCTCGTGGATCTCCCGGCGCGCAGCGAGGTCGAGCGCACGGCGTCGTGGACCGCGGCGCTCGATCGCCACCGGATCGAGCTGGCCGACGCCAGCGACCTCGCGGCGCGCTATCGGGTCGGCCCGGGCATCATCGAGCGCGTCTGCCTGGAGGTCACGAGCCGCCCCAACCGGCCCACCGACGCCGCCTCATGGCTGCGCTCGCTCGACGACGCCGTCCGGCAACACCTCGTCAACCGCATCGGCGGCAGCGCCAGCCGCGTCACGCACCTTGCGAGCTGGGCCGACATCGTCCTCCCCGAGGACATCAGCGACTCGCTGCTCGAGATCACCTCGCGCGTCCGCCACCGCAAGGTCGTCTTCGAGACGTGGGGCTTCGCGCGCTCGATCACCACCGCGCGCGGCATCACCGCCCTGTTCCAGGGCAGCCCCGGCACCGGCAAGACCATGGTCGCGGGCGCGATCGCGCGCGATCTGGGCCTGGAGCTCTACCGGGTCGACGTCTCGCGCATCACCTCCAAGTGGATCGGCGAGACCGAGAAGAACCTGGGCGCCCTGTTCGACGCCGCCGAGGAGGGCCAGGTCATGCTGCTCTTCGACGAGGCGGACTCCCTCTTTGCCAAGCGCACCGAGGTCAAATCCTCCGTCGACCGCTACGCCAACATGGAGGTCAACTACCTCCTGCAGCGCCTCGACTCCTTCGAGGGCATCGCCATCCTCACCACCAACTTCGGCAACTCCATCGACTCCGCGTTCAAGCGCCGCCTCACCTACCGCGTCACGTTCCCGTTTCCCGACGAAGAAATGCGCGAGCAGCTGTGGCGCTCGCTCGTGCCGCCGCAGGTCCCCGTCGCCGGCACCCTCAACTTCGCCAGCCTCGCCCAGCGCTTCCGCCTCTCGGGCGGCTACATCCGCAACGCGGCCCTGCGCGCCGCCTTCCTCGCCGTCGAGGAAGGCAGCGCGCTCACGCACGAGCACATCGAGCGCGCGATCCGCATGGAGTTTCGCGAGATCGGCAAGCTCGCCGAAACCGGCGCCCTCGAGTAGCCGGCGTGCCATCCGGTCGGGTGGCCTGTTGTGCAGCCAGGGGTGCGCCGCACATGCGCACGCTCTGCCGAGGGTGCGCGGACACATGAGTCAGACAAGGTCTCGATTGGCGACATGTCGCAAACGCGCATGACCGCGTGCACCCACCGTGAATGACGCGAGTGGTTTTGCAGGGTTATTCGCCGTCCGGAACACATAATGAGAAAGGCGTGTCCTGTGCTCCGAAACACGTCGACACTGCTGATAACAGCAGCGGTGTTCCGATCGGCCCAGCCTTTGCTTCCTCGCCGCACGGATCGCGATGCGCAAGACACCCGGCACCGATCAGGCGGTCGCTCCCACAGTCGGTGCGGCGGAGGGTCGCCGCGAGGATGGCCGCTTCAGCCTGGTCGAGGCGGCCCAGGCAGGGGTCGCCGGCGCAGCCGCGCTGCCGGTGACACCGCCGACCGTCCAGCTGCCCGGTGCACCCACCCACACGGCCACGGGTTCGGCGGCGCCCGACCTTCAGCCCTACCTCGATTCCGCCCCGCTCCGCGCGCTCGACCGTTACGAGATCCTCGGCGAGCATGGCCGCGGTGGGATTGGCCGCGTGTCCCGGGCTCACGACCGCGAGCTCGGTCGCGAGGTCGCCATCAAGGAGCTCATCTCGCGAGGTCGCCTCAGCGAGGCTCGCTTCCTGCGCGAAGCGCTCATCACGGCGCGCCTGGAGCATCCCGGGATTGTCCCGGTCCACGAGGCAGGCCGCTGGCCGGATGGCACACCGTTCTATGCGATGAAGCTCGTCGCTGGCCGGCCACTGCGCGACCTCATCGCCGAGCGGCCCACCGTGGATCAGCGCGTCGGCCTCCTCCATCACGTCATCGCCGTCGCCGATGCCATCGCCTATGCGCACGGCCGCAACATCATCCACCGCGATCTCAAGCCGGCGAACGTCATTGTCGGCGACTTCGGCGAAACGATCGTCATCGACTGGGGCCTCGCCAAGGACCTGTCCGCGACCGAGGACACCTTCGATGAAGGTGGCCCGTTCCGCGAGGTCCATGATCGCGAGCTCACCCGTGCCGGGGCCGTGCTGGGCACGCCGGCCTACATGGCGCCGGAGCAGGAGCGCGGGGAGCGTGTCGACCAGCGCGCGGACGTCTTCGCCATCGGGGCCATGCTCTGGGAGCTCTGTTCGCTGCAGAAAACCCCACCGACCAACCTGCGCCAGCGCAATCGCATCCTCCGCAGGGCCGGCATCGACCAGGACCTCGCGGTCATCATCAACAAGGCGCTCGATCCTGACCGCGATCGGCGGTATCCCGGCGCTGGCGCACTGGCCGCCGACCTCAAGGCCTTCAAGTCCGGCGCGCGCATCGCCG
>DATIPJ010000895.1:0-3800 GCA_035472155.1 Kofleriaceae bacterium | reverse complement strand
CGTGGTGCCCGAGCCATCGCGGCGCGGGGCGATCGCGAGCGCGCCGCCGCAGCGATCGACCACGCGCTGCACGATGCCGAGCCCGAGCCCGACGCGCCGCCCCTCCCGGGTCGACGGCAGCATCGCTTCGGGCGAGCTCGGCGCCTCGATCGTGATCCCCGCGCCGGTGTCGGAGATCTCGAAGTACACCGAGGCGCCGCCGGTCGCCAGCACGCGCACCAGCAGCTCGCCGCCCTGGGGCATCGCATCGACCGCATTCATCACGAGGTTCAGCACGAGCTGCTCGAGCTCGGCCCGCGCGCCGCGCACCGGAACCAGGTCCGGAGCGATCTGGACCTCGAGCTGGATGTTCGACGGCAGCGTGCGCTCGAACAGCGCCAGCGTCCGCTTCACCAGCGGCCCGAAGTCGATCTCCGCGAGCGGCAGCTGCGCGCCGCGCACGTGCTCGAGCAGCGTCGACGTCAAGCGCCCGGCCTGGCTCACGCCCTCGAGCGCGCGGGCCAGCAGATCCGGTTCCGGCGCATGCTCGAACAGCGTCAGGTTCGCGTGAATCACCGCGAGATAGTTATTGAGATCGTGGATGACGCCGGCGGCCATGCGGCCGAGCAGGCGCAAATCATCATCTTGCAACTGGGAGGTTGTCTCCTGCGACACCCCCGCGACCTGGACTCTCACCATGCGCATTAGACGGTCTCAAAGAGAAATGCACTGTCAGTGCATGCTCGAAATCTCTGTAGTCAGTTACCCGATCTTGTCGTCGATGTTTGTCCTACAGGCTGACTCCCCGATCGGTCAGGTTCGCATCGCACGCCGTGATAGCGTGGCGCGGATGCGGACGCTCCTCGCGCTGTTCACCGTCGCCGGGCTCGCCGCGTGCGCCCATTCGTCGCAGGCGACATCGACGCCGACGTCGACGCAACCGCCGGCGTGCCCGGTCGTGGCCGCCGGCGCCACGCTGCCTGCCGAGGACGCGGCACTTCGCCGCTGGAAGGCGATCGTCGCCGATGACTTCCGCCCGCCCGCCGGTACGGCGCCGGCATCGCTCGTCCCCGAGCTCGTCGCTTACCTCGCGTCGGTCGATCCCGAGCGCCGCGACACGGTCGCCTACAGCGTCCTCGATCGCTGGATCGGCAAGCAGGTACTCTCCGCCGCCGACGTCCGCGCCCTCGCCGAGCGCCTGCTCGCCAACCTGCGCGGCCCGCTGGACGCGCCCGACGGCGTCTACGGGCGCTCGTTCTCGGCCCTCGTGCTGGCCTCGATCGTCGAGCGCGACGCCGCCGCCCCGGTCCTCTCCGACGCCGAGCGCCGCACCATCCTCGCCGCCGCGCGCGACTACGCGCACCGCGAGACCGACCTGCGCGGCCACACCGGCGCGCGCGGCTGGGCCCACGCCGCTGCCCACACCGCCGATCTCCTCGCGCAGCTCGCCAAGCTCCCCGCGCTCACCGACGACGACCGCGCCGTCATCCTCGACGCCATCGCCGGGTTCGTCGTCCGCCGCCACGGCCAGGTTCTGCACGACGGCGAGGACGGCCGGCTCGGGGTCGCGGTCGTCGCCGCCGCCAAGGCCGGCTTGGCGCCGCCGGCACTCACCGCCTGGCTCGCCAAGCTCAAGGCCCCGCTCAGCGAGCGCTTCACCCCCGCGTTCGACGCCGGCCACTACGCCGCCTACCGCAACGCGCGCAACCTCCTGTTCACCCTCTACGTCCAGCTCTCGCTCATGCCGGTCCCTTCCGATGGCCAGCGCCGCCTCCTCGAGGCCGTTCGCACCACCCTCGCGGACTGAGGCAGCGAGTCCATCGCGCGCCAGCGAAGCGACGGTAGAATGCGGGCATGAATCGCGGGCAGCGCGCCATCCCGTGTCTGTTCATGCGAGGCGGCACGTCGCGCGGGCCGTTCTTCTTGCGCTCCGACCTGCCCGCCGACGACGCGACGCGCGACCGCGTGCTGCTCGCGGTGATGGGCTCGCCCGACAAGCGCCAGATCGATGGGCTCGGCGGGGCGCATCCGCTGACCAGCAAGGTCGCGATCGTGAGCCGGGGCGAGCGCGACGGTGTGGATCTCGATTTTCTGTTCGCGCAGCTGCAGCCGGAGAAGGACACGGTCGATCTGACGACCAACTGTGGCAACATGCTCGCCGCGGTGGTGCCATTTGCGCTCGAGACCGGGCTGGTCGCGCCGAGGGGTGAGACGAGCATGTTCCGGGTCCGCACGGTGAACACCGACATGACGTGCGAGATCACAGTGCAGACCCCCGATGGTCGCGTGCGATACGACGGCGCGGCGCGGATCGATGGCGTGCCCGGGACCGCGGCGCCGATCGCGATCAACTTCCTCGATACCGCGGGGTCGGTGTGCGCGGGGCTGCTGCCGACCGGGCGCGCGTGCGATGTGATCGAGGCGGCGGGCGTCGGCGAGATCCGGGTGACGTGCATCGACAACGGCATGCCGATGGTGGTGATGCGCGCGGCGGACCTCGGGCGCACCGGGACCGAGAGCGTGGCCGCGCTCAACGCCGACGCCGAGCTCAAAGGCAAGCTGGAGGCGCTGCGGCTTGCGTGCGCGCAGCGGATGGGGCTGGGCGATGTGAGCGCGAAGAGCTATCCGAAGATGTGCATGATCGCCGCCCCCGCGCACGGTGGGGCGATCGCCACGCGGTGCTTCATTCCGCATGTCTGTCACGACGCGATCGGCGTGCTTGCGGCCGTGACGGTGGGCACGGCGTGCGTGCTCGAGGGGTCGGTGGCGCACGGGCTGGCGGTGATCGCCGGGGGCGCCATGAAGACGGTCTCGGTCGAGCATCCGACGGGGGAATTCACCGTCGAGCTGGAGCTCGACCACGCCGATTCACAGAAGATGACGCAGAAGGTGACGCGGGCGGCGCTCCTGCGCACGGCGCGGCTCATCATGCGCGGCGAGGTCATGGTGCCCGACCAGGTCTGGCCCAGCGAGCCCGGAGAGTAAGAAAGTCATGATCATCGATTGCCATGGACACTACACGACAGCTCCAAAATCGCTTGAAGAGTGGCGCAATCGCCAGATCGCCAGTATGGGCGACCCGGCGCGCGCACCGCGTGCGGCCGAGCTGACGATCGGCGACGACGAGCTGCGCGACAGCATCGCGAACAATCAGCTCAAGAAGATGAAGGAGCGCGGGATCGATCTGACGATCTTCTCGCCGCGCGCGAGCTTCATGGCGCACCACATCGGCGATTTTCAGGTCAGCTCGACGTGGGCTGCGATCTGCAACGAGCTGATCGGCCGCATCGTGCGGCTGTTTCCGGACCACTTCGCCGGCGCGGCGATGCTGCCGCAGTCCCCCGGCGTGGATCCGCGGACGTGCATCCCCGAGCTCGAGCGCTGCGTGACGGAGTATGGCTTCGTCGCGGTGAACCTCAACCCCGACCCGTCGGGCGGGCACTGGACGTCCCCGCCGCTCACCGATCACCACTGGTATCCGATCTACGAGAAGCTGGTGGAATACCGGATCCCGGCGATGGTGCACGCGAGCACGAGCTGTAATCCCGTGTTCCATACGCTGGGTGCGCACTATCTCAATGCGGATACGACCGCGTTCATGCAGTGTGTGACCGGGGACCTGTTCAAGGATTTTCCGTCGCTGCAGCTGGTGATTCCGCACGGCGGCGGCGCGGTGCCGTTTCACTGGGGGCGATTCCGCGGGCTCGCGCAGCAGATGGACCGGCCGCCGCTGCAGCAGCACGTGATGGGCAATATCGTGTTCGATACCTGCGTGTATCACCAGGCTGGGATCGACCTGCTGGCGCGCGTGATCCCCGCCG
>DATIPJ010000894.1:0-5399 GCA_035472155.1 Kofleriaceae bacterium | reverse complement strand
GCCGCGTTCGCCGCGCTGACCGACCGCGCAGCGTGGCCGCTGGTGGCGCTGCCCGGCGACCTCGAGCCGGTGCCCGCGCAGGTCCAGGCCGTGGCGGCGTCGCGGCAGCGCGGGGCGGTGGTGATCGACGGGCGGCTGGTGCAGCGCATCGAGCTGCCGGGCGCAACCATTGCGCTCGTGCCCGGCGCCGGCGCGGCGAGCCGCCTCGTGGCCGGGCCGGATGGCTGTGCGTATGGCGCCGCGGATGTCGTTCGGGCATTTGCCGATCTGACGCCGCGGCCGGGGCTGCGCATCCTGGCGTCTGCCGAGCCGCCGCGCGGAGTTGTCGGCGGCGAGCCGACCGGCGAGCGGGCGCTGACCGCCGGCGCGGGTCAGCAGATCGACATTGCGCTGCACGGCGCGACCGGCGTGGCCGCCACGCCGGCACGCTCCGGCAAACGCGACGGTTCCGCGGCGGACCTGACACCAGGGACCAGCGACGCGACTCCACGGTTGCCTGGTCCGCGTCGCGCGTCGACCGCAGGCATTCTGTCGCTGCGCGGCAACGCGTGGAGCTGGACGCCGATCGACGACGTCAACTGACATCGCAATGCTATGCTCGCTGCGGCGATGTCCTCGACGCCCGCACAGAAATTCGTGTGCCCTCGGTGTCGCGCATCGTTCGACGAGCCCGGACAGTTCTGCGCTGCGTGCGGCGCCGACATGACGCGGGCGAGCCCGCTCGAAGCAGCGCAACGCGCGCCGGAGGGGAGCACCGGTGCACTCGACCGGCGAAGCCGCGAGGACCAGGAGGATCGGCAAGAGCGCGAAGCGCCCGACCGGCTCGGCGATCGCCGGCTCAGCGACTCGAACCGGACGTGGCTGGGCAAGGTCGTCGACGGGCGGTACCGCGTGCTCGAGGTGATCGGGCGCGGCGGCATGGGCGTGGTCTATCGCGTCGAGCACCTGCGGATGGGCAAGGTGGCCGCGATGAAGGTCCTGCACCGCGACCTCGCGCACGATCCGGAGATCGTGCAGCGCTTCGAGCGCGAGGCGGCGGCGATCAGCAAGCTGCATCATCCGCACACCGTGCAGGTGTTCGACTTCGGCACCGCGCAGGGCGCGCTGTACCTCATCATGGAGTACGTGCGCGGGCTCGATCTCGCGCGCATCATCGGGCGCGATGGGCCGATGCCGTGGGCGCGCTGCGCACCGCTGCTCGCGCAGATCTGCGGCGCGCTGCAGGAGGCGCACGAGCTGGGCATCGTGCATCGCGATCTCAAGCCGGAGAACGTGCTGATCACGCGGTCGACCGGCGGCCGCGACTACGCCAAGGTGCTCGACTTCGGCCTGGCGAAGCTCGACCAGCGCGGCGTACCGACGCGCGAGACCGAGCGCAATGCGATCGTCGGGACGCCGTACTTCATGGCGCCCGAGCAGATTCGCGGCGACGACGTCGACGCGCGCACCGACATCTACTCGTTCGGCGCGCTGATGTTCGAGCTGTTGACCGGCGAGCACCTCTACACCGGGTCGACCGCGGTCGGCGTCTTGACCAAGCACCTCACGGCCGAGCCGGATGCGCCGTCGATGCGCGCGCCCAAGCAGGGGATTCCCCCGGCGGTCGATCAGGTGTGCCGCAAGGCGCTGGCGCGCGATCCGAGCGCACGCTGGCGGACCGCCGCCGAGCTCGGCGCCGCGATCGAGGAGATCTACAGCGAGACGGTGCACGACACCAACCCGGGCGCCCGGCCCGGCGCTCGACCCGAAGTGCGGCCGGGCTCGCACGGGCTGGCCGGCGGGCGGCTGGTGCTCGAGTACGACGCGAGCGACCTGCGGCTGCGGCGCTCGGACATCGACGCCTACGAGCGCAGTCTCAAGCGGCGGCGGGTGTTGCTGCTCGGGATCACGGTCGCCGCCGTCGCCGGGGGCGCGGTCGCGGCCGCGGTCACGCTGTCGCGCGAGACGCCGACGCTGCGGGCCGAGCGCGAGCCCAATGACGACGTTTCGCAGGCCAATCGGATCGCGCCCGGGCTGCCGGTGACCGGTTTCCTCGGCAAGCGACACTCGCCGACCGAGCCCGACCGCGACGTCTACCTCGTGCAGTGGCCGACCGGCAGCCGGCGCGTGGTGACCGTGACGGTGAGCGGGTTGCCCAACATCGACGTCAACCTCAGCGTCAACGACGGCGACGGGCTGCACGGAGCGACGGTCGACGAAGCCGGCGTGGGCGCCGGCGAAGCGCTCCACCGGCGCGAGATCGACGGGCCGATCCTGGTCACCGTGGGCGAGTCGCTGGGCAAGGATCAGAAGCTGCCGATCGAGAACGTGAGCGATCCGTACACGCTGACGGTCACCGAGGAGACGCGCTCCGGTGAGACCGAGCCCAACAACATGGATGCCGATGCCAACCCGCTGGTGATCGGCGAGGAGATCCGCGGCTACCTCGACACCCGGCTCGACGTGGACCTCTTGCGCTGGACCGGCGAGACCGGCAGCTACAGCATCGTCGTGCGCGCCGATGGGGTGCCGCTGGTGTGGCGCCTGCCCGACGGCAAGCCGCGCACGCCGGGGGCCGCGACGATCGATCTGGCGCGCGGAGATGTGATCAGGCTCGAGCGCACCGACCGCGGCGGCAAGGGGCCGCTGGCGGGCCGGGACGCACAGTGGTCGGTGGTGGTCACCAAGTAGCGTCCGTTACGGTTTGTTTGGCCAGAACCGGCGAGGAGTCGATCGCGGCGCGTTGCGCGCGGTTTGCGTTAGTCTCGCGCCGTGCCAGGACGATCCTCTCGACTCGTGGTGCTCATCGCGATCACCGCACCGCTCGCGACGCTCGCACTCATCGCATGCGGCGGTGGCAGTGGCAGTGGCGGCCTCGACGCAACGCCCGAGCCATGCGCCGAGGGCATCGCGCCGTTCGCGGCGGGTGATACCACCGGGCATGCGACGCCACTGGGGTCCGGCCCGGGCGAGGCGCGCGCCGGGCGAGTCCGCGCCGAGGATTTGCCGCCCGTGGCGTCGGGGCTGATCACATGGAAGGCCGGCGACTTCGTGCTCGCCAACGACAAGGTCGCGCTGGTGATCGAGGACGTCGGCGACAGCGACCTCTACGATCCGTGGGGCGGCCGGCCGGTGGGGCTCGCGCGCGTCTCGGGCGGCAAGATGATCGAGCCCGCGAACTTCGGCGAGGTGTTCTTCCTGACCGGTCGCTCGACGGTGGTCACCGACAGCGTATCGGTCATCTCCGACGGCAGCGGTGGCAAGCCCGCGATCATCCGCGCGCGGGGCAAGCTGCACCCGCTGCCGTTCTTCGAGTCGCAGACCGGCCGCCTGTACCCCGATCGCTACGAAGACGTCGAGGCCGCGATCGATTACGAGCTCGCGCCCGGCTCCGAGCACGTCGACGTCCGCTATCGCTATGCGACGGTGACCGAGCGCGCGGTGCCCTCGGTGCTGCACGTGCTGATGTACACCAAGCGCACGCCGCTGTTTCAGCCCGGGGGCGGCTTCGACGAGAACCTGGGCGGCGTACCGTATGTCGCGCTGGTCGACGATCGCGCGACGAGCTGGGCGTACGTCCCGGGCGAAGGGAGCCTCGCCGGGGCGATCTCGGTGTCCGGCTTCGTCGGTGTGCTGTCACCGGGCTTCACGATGGACGCCTGTAGAACGAGCGACCGGCTGCACGCGCGCCTGGTGATCGGCGGCCCGGGCGTCGACGGCATCGTGGCTGCAGTCGCGCGCGAGGGCGGCCAGGCGCAGCGCGAGATCGCGGGCGTGGTCACGCGCGATGGCGTTCCGCAGGCGGGCGTGCGGGTACACGCACTCGACGCCGCGGGCCACTACCTGACGCGGACGACGAGCGATGGCAGCGGAGCGTACGCGCTGCACGTGCCAGCCGACGCCAATGTCTCGCTCACCGCGTTCCGTCGCGGCGATGCGCTGGGGACCGCGACCGGGGCGACTGGGTCCGTCCCACTTGCGCTGCCGCCGGCGGGCACCATCCACGTGGTCGCCACCGAGGACGACGTCCGCGTGCCCGTGCGCGTGCAGGTGCTGCCCACCGAGGGCGGCCCGGCGATCCCCGCGGTCGCCACGAAGTTCGGCGAGGCGTCGATCGCTGGCGGCCGGCTGCACGTCGAGTACGCCACGACCGGCGAGGCCACGCTGACCGCGCCGCCCGGGCGCTGGGAAGTCGTGGTCTCGCGCGGCTACGAGTACGAGATCCTGCGCAAGGTTGTCGACCTCACGGCAAGCGGCACGGTCGAGGTCGCGGCGGCGATGGAGCGCAGCGTCGCCACGCCCGGCATGCAGTGCGGCGACTTCCACGTCCATACCTGGCGATCGAACGACTCGGGAGACGAGGCGCTGACCAAGGTCGCGCAGGCGGTGGCCGACGGTGTCGAGCTGCCGGTGCGCTCCGATCACGAGTGGGTCGCCGACTTCACACAGGAGATCGCACAGCTCGGCGTCGAGCGGTTCGCGTCCGGCATCGGCTCGATCGAGCTGACGTCGTTCGAGGTCTGGGGCCACATGGGCGTGTTTCCGCTGACGGTCAACCCGGCCGCGGTCAACGCGGGCGCACCGAAGTGGCAGAGCTTTCCGACGGCCGAGCAGCCGGGGATCGCGATGCGGACGCTGTCGCCGCCGTCGGTGTTCGACGCCGTGCGCGCGCGGCCCGAGGCGCCCGTCGTCATCATCAACCACCCGCGGGGCGGGGCGAACTACTTCACCTACGTCGGGTTTCATCCCGAGACTGGCCTGGTCGATGCGGCGTCCGAATGGGACACGAAGTTCACGCTGGTCGAGGTGTTCAATAACTCCGGTTGGGTCGACAACCGCGCGACCAATGTCGCCGACTGGCTGGGCCTCCTGCGCGCGGGGCGAAAGGTCTTCGCCGTCGGGTCGTCGGACAGCCACGGCATCACAGGCTCGCCGGTGGGCTATCCGCGGACGTGCTTCGCGGCGGGCACCGACGATCCGCGCGCACTGACGCCCAACCTGGTGCGCGACCAGCTCGCCGCCGGGCACGCCGCGATCTCGGGCGGCATCTACGTCAATGCGAAGATCGGCGAGACCGGTCCGGGAGACACCACGACGGGCGCGGGCACGCCACTGCCGGTCGATGTCACCGTGCAGGCGGCCAGCTGGGTCGACGTGACGTCGATCCAGGTGGTCGTCGACGGAACGATCGTCGACACCATCGCAGTCATGCCGAGCGATGCCGAGCCCGGCAACGCGGTCGTCCGCTGGCACAAGCAGTTGACGGTCACGCCCCGCGCGACCGGCGGCTTCGTCGTGATCGCGGCGTACGGCGACAAGCCGCTCGAGCCGGTGCATCCGGGCAAGAGCCCGTTCGGCGTGACCGAACCGATCTTCGTGGTCCCCTGACGAGCTTGCCGGTGTGCATCGTGCTGGTAAAC
>DATIPJ010000893.1:0-7813 GCA_035472155.1 Kofleriaceae bacterium | reverse complement strand
CGCGCGACCAGCAGGTCGATCAGCGCGCGATACAGCGTGTTCATGCCCGGATCGTTGAACTGCGACGCCATCGTGCCGTAGACCGGCAGCTCGTCATCGGGCCTGGCGAACAGGTTGTGGTTGCGCTTGTACTGCTTGCGGACGTCGCGCAGCGCGTCGAGCGAGCCGCGCTTGTCGAACTTGTTGATCGCGATCGCGTCGGCGAAGTCGAGCATGTCGATCTTCTCGAGCTGCGTCGCGGCGCCGTACTCGGCGGTCATGACGTAGAGCGAGACGTCGGCGTGCTCGGTGATCTCGGTATCCGACTGGCCGATGCCGCTGGTCTCGACGATGACGAGGTCGAACCGGGCGGCGCGGCAGATCTCGATCGACTCGCGCACGTGCTTGGAGAGCGCCAGGTTCGATTGCCGGGTCGCGAGCGACCGCATGTACACGCGCGGGTCGTCGATCGCGTTCATGCGGATGCGGTCGCCGAGCAGCGCGCCGCCGGTCTTGCGCTTCGACGGGTCGACCGAGATGACCGCGATGGTCTTGTCGGCGAAGTCGGCGAGGAACCGGCGCACCAGCTCGTCGACCAGGCTCGACTTGCCCGCGCCGCCGGTGCCGGTCACGCCGAGCACGGGGATCCGGGGCGCGGCCTCGACGATCGGCCGGATCGCGGCGCGCAGCTCGTCGCCTGCCGCGGGATCGTTCTCCGCCGTGGTGATGAGGCCACCGATCGTCGCCGGTGCGCGGTCCGGCAGCGCGGCGACCGCCGGGGCGAGCGCGGGCTTGGGCTTGGCGAAATCGCACTGGCGCAGCAGGTCGTTGATCATCCCCTGCAGGCCCATCGCGCGGCCGTCGTCGGGCGAGTAGATGCGCGCGACGCCGTACGCATGCAGCTCTTCGATCTCGCTGGGCAGGATCGTGCCACCACCGCCGCCGAAGACCTTGATCTGCGCGCCGCGCTCGCGCAGCAGATCGATCATGTACTTGAAGTACTCGACGTGGCCGCCCTGGTACGAGGTGATCGCGATGCCCTGGACGTCCTCCTGGATCGCGCAGTCCACGATCTCGGAGACCGAGCGGTTGTGCCCCAGGTGGATCACCTCCGCTCCCGAGGCCTGCATGATGCGGCGCATCACGTTGATCGCGGCGTCGTGGCCGTCGAACAGCGAGGCAGCGGTCACGATGCGCACGTGTTCGCGGGGCTTGTACGTCGGCAGTGGAGCTGGGCGATTGACCACGGGGCTCGACCGTAGCACCGCGGTCCCTTCCCCGTCATCCCCCGCCCCCCGATCGCGCCCACCGTACGCCTGCCCGCACCCCTTCGGGTCATCCATGCGCGATGGCGCCGCGACGCACAGCGCGATCTCGGCGCACGTCGCGCCGGACCTGACACGACGATGATGCCGCTGTCGCCGGGCATGTGGGGTGCAGCTCACACGAGCATGGCGCAAACGGTGAGTGATCACGTCATCCAGCGGCTGTACGCGTGGGGCGTTCGTACGATCTATGGATATCCTGGCGACGGCATCAATGGACTGATCGGGGCGATCGAGCGCGCCGAGGGTCGCGTCCGCTTCATCCAGCCGCGCCACGAGGAGGCAGCGGCGTTCATGGCATGCGCCCATGCGAAATTCACGGGCGAGGTCGGCGTGTGCATGGCGACCTCGGGACCTGGGGCCATTCACCTCCTCAATGGCCTGTACGACGCGCAGATGGATCACCAGCCGGTGGTCGCCATTGTCGGCCAGTCGGCGCGCACCGCGATGGGCGCCGACTATCAGCAGGAGGTCGATCTGTTGAGCCTGTTCAAGGACGTCGCGCACCACTACGTCCACGTGTGCAACCACCCGGCGGCGGCGCGGCATCAGATCGATCGCGCGATGCGGATCGCATTCGCCGAGCGCGTGGTCACCTGCGTGATCTTCCCGCACGACGTACAGGAGCTCGACGGCGTGGACGCGCCGCCGCGCGAGCACGACACCACGCTCACCGGGATCGGGTTTCACCGCGGCGTCCTCGTGCCTGCGGAGGCGGATCTCCGAGCGGCGGCGGAAGTGCTCAACCGCGGCGAGAAGATCGCGATGCTCGTCGGTGCGGGTGCGCTGGGCGCGTCCGATGAGGTACTCGCGGTCGCCGATGCGCTCGGCGCCGGCGTCGCCAAGGCGCTGCTCGGCAAGGCGGTGATCCCCGACGAGCTGCCGTTCGTCACCGGATCGATCGGAATGCTGGGCACCGAGCCGAGCGACAAGATGATCGAGCATTGCGACACGTTGTTCATGGTCGGCTCGAGCTTTCCGTATGTCGAGTACCTGCCCAAGGAGGGCCAGGCGCGCGGCGTTCAGATCGATGTCTCGCCGCGCATGCTGTCGCTGCGCTATCCGATGGAGGTGAGCCTGCACGGCGATGCGGCGCTGACATTGCGCGCGCTGCTGCCGCTGCTCGAGCCCAGGCGCGAGCGCACGTGGCGCGACGATATCGAGGGCTGGGTCGCCGACTGGTGGAAGGTGATGGAGAAGCGGGCGATGCAGTCGGCCGAGCCGATCAACCCGCAGCGCGTGTTCTGGGAGCTATCGCCGCGTCTGCCCGATCACGCGATCCTGACCGCAGACTCCGGGACCTGCGCCGGCTGGTGGGCGCGCGACCTCAAGATTCGCAGCGGCATGATGGCGTCGCTGTCGGGTAACCTGGCGACCATGGGGCCGGCAATGCCGTACGCGGCGGCGGCCAAGTTCGCGTATCCGGATCGCCCCGTGGTCGCCGCGATCGGCGATGGCGCGATGCAGATGATCGGCAATAGCGTGCTGGTCACGATCGCGGCGCATTACCGCGAATGGGCGGATCCGAGACTCATCATCATCGTGCTCAACAATGGCGATCTGAACATGGTGACCTGGGAGCAGCGCGTGCTGGCCGGCGACCCGAAGTTCGAGGTCTCGCAGAACCTGCCTCCGTTTCCCTATGCCAGGTACGCACAGCTGATCGGGCTGGCCGGCATCGAGGTCGAGACTCCCGATCAGCTGGTGCCGGCGCTCGACCAGGCCGTGGCCTCGGACCGGCCGGTCGTGGTCGAGTGCCACGTCGATCCGGAGGTGCCGCCGCTGCCGCCGCACATCACGTTCAAGCAGGCCAAGAACTTCGCGTCGGCGGTCGCGCACGGCGATGCACATCGCTGGCGCATGGTGCGGCAGGCCGCCAAGCAGGTCTGGGCGGGAATGACCAAGTGACGCCGCGGAGGTGATTGCTCGGGGGCGTGCGCGGGCTTCATCTCGCCGAGCTGCTCGCCGCCGATCTCGGCAAGCTCGACGCCGGAGAGCCATCGCCGCGCGGCCGCGGTCCGTCGAGCGGCGGCAGCGGGCCGCCGTCGAGCGGCGGCAGCGGGCGGTCATCGGGCGGTGACAGCGGGCCGTCGTCGGGCGGTGGCAGCGGCCCGTCGTCGGGCGGTGGCAGCGGCCCGTCGCCGGGCGTCACACCGCAATCGGTGAACAGCGGTCCGTCGCCGGGCGCACCGCCGTCACCGGTCGACAGCGGGCCGTCACCGGGCGCGCCTCCATCGAGCACGCCGGCGTCGCGCCGTCCGTGATGACCGCCACGGGCCGCTTCGTCGGACCCTGCATCGGGCCCGATCCGGGTAGCATCCTCCGAGACGTACAGCGTGCACGCGACGAGCACCGCTCCTGTGAGGAGCACCGCGGCGATGACCTTGCGCATAGTTACCTCCGGCTCCCTGGTCGCCGCAGGCCGCTCCGAAAGGAGTTTTTCCTTTCGGGTGCGCCTCCGGCGACAAAGCCTTTGCGTGACTCTCCAGCTGATGGCCGGCATCGCATGCGTATGCACTGCGCCTGCGGCGGCTCTCGCCGACGAGCGCGTCGTGTCCGCGGAGGTTGCGGCCGCTGCGCCGTTCGATGCCGCGCAGCTCGCGGCAGCGATCCGGATTCGCGTGCCGGCCGGCCGCGCACCGATCCGTGTTCGCGTGTTCGCGATCACCGGCGGCGTTCGGGTCGAAGCCCGCGGCAGCGCGCGCGACATCCCGCTGGGCGCCTTCACCGGCGCGGCAGCCGCGCGGCTGGTCGCGCTCGCGGCGAGCGACCTGTTCGTCGATGACCTCGGCGTGACGGTGCTCGAGGACCCGGCAGCTGCGGGTGTCGCTGCGTCCGTCGACGCACGAGCGCGCGGCCGCATCACCGTGAGCGCGCTCGGCAGCGCCGCCATGTGGTCGCATGCGCTCGGCGGATTGGCGGTCGATGCCGCATGGTCGTCGGGCAACCGGCTCGTGGCGCTGGAAGCCGGCGGCGGCACGCTCGTCGGCAGCCCGCTCCGGCTCACGGCGGGCGTGGTCCGCGTCGGCGGCGGAGTCCGACTCGGCATCGCCGAGTTGCGCGCGACCGCCACCGTGGTGCCGCTGTATGTCAGCGACGGCGTCGGCGATCAGACCGTGCTGTGGGGCATCGGTGCGAGTGCTCGCCTGCGCATTCCGCTGGTGACCGGGGTGCGCGCCGTGCTCGCGACCGGCATCGACCTGTTCGCGACGCGCTCGACCTACGTCGTCGAGGAGATGCCCGTCCTCGAGACGCCGCGCGCCACCGCGTGGCTCGCCGCCGGTGTCGAGGTGACGCCGTGACCGCGCGCAGCGCCACCGCCAGCAAGGCGCGCCCGGCGGATCGCGCGGCCGTGCCCGACGACGGCGATGCGGCCCTGATCGCGCGCCACCAGGCCGGCGACCCCGAGGCGTTCCCCGCGATCTACCGCAGCCACGTCGTGGCGGTGTACCGGCGACTGACCCGCATCCTCGGCCCGATCGCCGAGCGCGAGGACCTCGTGCAGGACGTGTTCCTGGCGCTCCATCGCACGCTGCCCGGGTTTCGCGGCGACGCCCAGCTGACGACGCTACCGCGGACGACCCTCGCCGCGGCATGGCGCACCCGCTGCCCGGAGTCGCGATGATCAGGGCGCTTGCACCATCGCCTCGTCGCGCGTCCGCGATCGCAGCCCTGTTGGTCGCCTTCGCGCCCGGGTGCGATCGGATCGTCAACTTGACGCCGTTTTACGACGCGCAGCCAGACCTGGACGCAGTGCATCTGGATGCCGGCTTTGCGCTCGATGCCGGGCCTGGCGACGGCCGCAGCGTGCCCGGCGATGGCAGCCCGCCCGACGACGGGACGATCGCGCCCGACGACGGCACGCTCGACGGCGGGCCACTCGCGCCCGAGGACGCCGGCCCGCGAGAAGGCGAACGCTCAGTCGTCCATCGCGAGCATCGTGGTGATGCCGAGGATCGCGACGTTGGCAAGGAGGTTCACGATGCCGAGCGTACGTACCGCGCGCCGCTCGGCACCATCCTTGCGCCAGGCGCGATTGGCCTCGCTGATCACGCCCTCGCCTTTCGACTCGTCGCGAATGCGGTCGCCGACCTTGCCGCCGACCACGAAGCTGGCGACGCCGGTCGCGATGCTCGTGACCACCAGGCCGTCCTTGATCCGGGTCAACGTGCGCGCCGAGCCGCTGGCGGCTCGCCCGCTCAGCATGGTGCGGCCGGCGAGCCAGGTGGCCGCGACCACGCCGTGCGCTGCGAGATTCAACCAGGAGAAGCGACGCCACGCTTCCGCCGAGACGCGATCGCGATCCTCCGGATCCGCGATTTCCCGTAGCGCGGGTTGCAGTGCTGCGCGGCCGAACATGGTCCCGCCAACGGCAGTAGCGAGCCCGATCTCATGTGCCGTCCAGGCGGCTGTCGAAAGTACGGTCATAATCTGATGTCCTCCTGCATGCGCTCGATGCACATCGCGGTCCGGCGCGTCGCGACATATCCTGGCGTAACTCGGGCCGTATCCGCCCGGTGTGCCGCAGCGCTCGTGGCATCAACGCGCAGAACCGAGGCGCACGGCGGACGGCAGCATCACTCCCTGGTCTTGCGCTCGGCCTCACCGGGGAAGAAGGGCTGCTTGGGGCCGATCTCGTGGCCGGCGGGAAGCGGCACGCCGAGCTCGTCGACGCGAAACACGTCGGGCGGCAAGCGGAGCGACTCGCGCAGCCGATCGACCGTGCCCGGCACGAACGGATACAGCATGATCATGAGGTTCTTGAGGACGTAGAACGATGCGTGGAGCGCATCGCGCCGGCTGTCCTCCGGCCTGCGGTCGTCATGCGGCTTGTACTGATTGAACAGCGTGTTGATGATGCGCGCGTAGTTCTCGACCTCGTACAGCATGGTCGGATAGTCGGCGCGCTCCATGCCGCGCACCCAGCGACCGACGATGCGCTGGGTATCGGCCACGAGCTTGTCGGACAGCGTGCCGGCGGGGATCCGGCCGCCGAACTTGGAATGCGCGGCGGAGATCGGGCGCTCGAAGGTCGCGTTCATCGGGCCTGCGAGGAAGGCGTTGCGCTCCTTGAGCTTGTCGAAGTCAAAGCTCGAGGGCTTCTCGGACAGGCCGAGCAGCGCGAGGTAATAGCGGATCTGATCGGCGGAATAGCCCTGAGCGAGCAGGTCGTCGCCGGTGACGAAGTTGCCGCGCGACTTGCTCATCTTCTCGCCGCCGACGAGCAGGTGGAAGCAGCCGAAGATGTCGGTCATCTGCAGGTCGCCCGGCGCGGGCAGCCGGTGGGGATCGTCCTGCGTGCCGAGCCACATCGCGCCCTGCATGAGCACATAGAAGAAGACGTTGTCCTGGCCGAGGAACTGATAGACGCGCGCGTCGGGGTCGCGCCAGTAGTCGGCGTAGCGCGCCGGGTCGTCGCCGCGTGCCGCGAGAGCGACCTGCGAGAACGAGATCGGCGCGATCAGGGAATCGGGCCAGACGTAGAGCGTCTTGCCGGCGAGCTCGGGATCGACGTCGTCGGGCAGCGGGATGCCCCAGCTCACGTCGCGCGTGATCGAGCGGTGCGCCCAGCTGTCGTCGAGCTCGGTCGGGATGCCCGCGGCGGCGAGCGCGGCGGCGGCGGTCTCGAGGTCCGCGCGATTCTTGAGCTGCACGACGATGTTCTTGCCGGCCGAGTACTTCATCTTGTGCGGCGGCAGCGCCTGGCGCATCGCCTTGTACGCGGCCTCGCGGTCTCCGGCGAGCCGCAGCGCGGGCAGCACGCGCCCGAGTACCTCGTTGAGCACCGAGGGGCGCCATGCGCCGGCCTTGCTCTCGATCCACACCCGCAGCGTCTCGGCGACCGCCCACATGTCGAGATACCAGTGCACGGTGTCGCGCATGACCGGGGTCGCATCCGACAGCGCGCTGCGCGGCTCGATGAGCTCGGTCGGATCGTGCTGATGGCCGCAGCGGTCGCACTCGTCGCTGTAGGCCGAATCGTTGTCGCACTTGGGGTTCGGGCAGCGGCCGCGCACGTAGCGATCGGGGAGAAAGCGCTCGAGCTTGGGATCGAACCACTGGCGGCTGGAGCGCTTCTCGAGCAGGCCGTTGCGATGGAGCCGCCGCAGGAAGTCCTGGGCCAGGTCGCGATGGAGCGGAAAGCACTCGGGGCGCGCGGTCCCGGTGTACACGTCGAGGCCGACCGAGTAACGCTCGAGCGTCGCGGCCTGCTGGTCGTGGACCCGCTGGATCATCTCGCGGATCGGTACGCCGGCCTGGAGCGCGGCGAGCTCGCTGGTCGAGCCATGCTCGTCGGTGCCGCACACGTAGAGCACGTTCGGACGACCGATGACCATGCCGAGCCAGCGGGCGTGGATGTCGGCCGGGACGTGCGCGCCGGCGAGGTGGCCCAGGTGCAGCGGGCCGTTGGCGTACGGCATACCGGCGGTGACGACGGCCCGCCGGGGCCGGTGGATGCGCGCGAGGATCGACGCGATGTCGGAAGACCCGCGTTCGCTGGATGACAT
>DATIPJ010000892.1:0-4642 GCA_035472155.1 Kofleriaceae bacterium | reverse complement strand
GATGCGGGCAAGACCCGCCCGATCACCGACGAAGAGAAGAACCGATACGCGAAGTATCTGGCTCCCAACACGAACGTCATCATCGATGACGACATCAAGAAGCTCTCGGCGGACATCACCGCGGGTGAAAGGAACCCCGTTGTGGCTGCGCGCAAGCTCTACGATTGGACACTGCAGAATGTCGATTACTGGGTGAAGTATCCAGACAAGCTCAAGGCCTCGGGCATCGGTTCGACCGAATATTGCCTGCGGAGTCGCACGGGCAACTGCACGGACTTTCACTCGCTGTGGGCGTCGCTGGCGCGCGCGGGCGGGATCCCGACCCAGATCGTCTATGGCTCGTTCTTCAAGAAGGAGCTCGACGGCAGGGACTCCGACCAGAGCTATCACTGCTGGCCCGAGTTCTACGTACCGAGCTTTGGCTGGGTGCCGCACGATGTCGCGATCGCCGACATCTACATGGGCGACTTCCCGACCACGAAAGACAACGATGAGAAGGTCCGGCTGACCACGGGAGAGGGTTACCGCGGCGCCGACATGGCCAAGGTCAACTACTATTTCGGAAATATCGACGAGCGACGCGTGACGTGGTCGCGCGGCCGAGACCTGATCCTCTCGCCGCGACAGGACGGCGGCCCGGTGAACGCGATTGCAAAGGCCTATGTCGAGGTCGATGGCAAGAGCGTCCCCGACGGCAACGGCTGGACGCGCAAGCTGACGTTCGTCGAGAAGAAGTGAGGCGTGCGTCCGGCGCGCCCGTGGTTTACGCTGCGCTACCGACGATGACTCGCGTTTGCCCGTTGTTCTCGCTGGCGTTGCTCGTGATCGGCTGCGGCGACGTCGTCAAGGATCCATCGCAGGTTCCCGACGGCGCCGTCACGCCCATCGACAGCGCGCCCGATGCGCCCGCGCAGATCAGATCTGTGCGGGTCGACACTCCGCCCACGGTCGGTGGCCAGAGCATCTCGTCGTCGCCATTGCCGCTGACCGCCGGCAATACCGTGATCGCCGTTGCGTACTGGAGCGACAGCACGCATCACGTTGCGATCAGCAACTCGGCGGCGGCATTCACATGGAAGTCCATCGCGCGCCAGTCGGTCGCCCAGGGATGCGGCCCCGGAACCAATCTGCAGATGTTCTATGCGACCATCCCGAGCTCGGGCACGGTGACGGTCACCGCGACACAGCCCGAGGGGCCCGGCAACATGGGGCTGTTCGTCGTCGAGTACAGCGGACTGGCCGCGGACCCACTGGACGGCTCCGCCGGAATGCCCGCGGGCCGCGTTTCCAGCGTGATGACGGCCGGCGCGCTCACCACGACCAGCTTCGATGTCCTCGTCGCGGCATTTCATGACTCGGCGGGAAGCGGCACCATGGTTCCGGGCCCAGGATTCGCCGTGGTCGGCCTCGATACCACCTCCTATGCCATGGTCGCCGACCAGCAGGCATCGCCTGGCAGCTACGAGGCAACCGCGCGCTTGCCGGGCACCACCATGGATGCATGCTGGGTTGCGTCAGTGCTCGCCTTGCGCGCGCGCTGATCGGCCGCGTGCGCCGGTGGACCACAGGCCGAGCACGACGATCGCGGTCCCGAGGCCGACGATGACCCAGAACACGACGTGGGTGGCGGCAGCGAAGTCGGGCCGGTGCGCGGCATCGATCCCTGCGCCTGCGAGCGCGCCGGCCAGCGCGACCCCGAGCGAGGCGCCCACTTGCCGGCTGGTGGATGCGACGGCCGAGGCCAGCGCGGCTTGCGAGCGCGGCATCTCCGAGACCGCGGTGTTCGTGATCGGCGCGTTGACGGTGCCCAGGCCGATGCCAAAGATGGCGTACGCGGCGACCAGGTATGCGAGCGAGGTATCGGGCGCGAGCGCAGTGAGGAGCAGCGCGCCGGTTGCGATGGCGACCCCGGCCAGCACGAGGGCGACTCGCGCACGCCCCGCCGCCACGAGGCGCCCCGACAGCGGCGAGCACACCATGAGCGCCAGTGCGATCGGTAGCGTGGCCAGGCCGGCGGCCGAGGCGCGCATTCCGCGCGATTCCTGAAGATAGAGCGAGTTCAGAAACAGAAAGCCGTTGAACGAGGCAAACGCGAGCACCGCCACCGTGGTTGCTGCCGCGAACGGAGCGCTGCGAAACAACCGCATGTCGAGCATGGGCTCGCGCCGGCGCGACTCCCAGACCACGAGGCCTGCAATGCACGCGGCCGCCGTGGCAAAGCCCGCCGCGATGGGCCATGACGCCCAGCCCACGCGGCGGCCATCGATCACGGCCGACGTCAGCGCGAGCAGCGCCGTGATCACGAGCGCCTGGGCAAGGAGGTCGAACCGCCGCGGGCGCTCGGCGCGCGACTCGGGCACGAAGCGCGCGGTCAGGACGAGCGCGAGGATCCCGAACGGGATGTTCACCCAGAAGATCGATCGCCAGCCCACCGACTCGACGAGCAGGCCGCCGAGCAGCGGCCCGGCCGCCATCGACGCGCCGAAGGCGGCGCCCCAGATGCCGATCGCGCGCGCTCGCTCCTTGGGGTCGATGAACGTGTTGACGATGATCGACATCGCGACGGGATTGAGCATCGATCCCCCCACCGCCTGCAGCATGCGAAACACCACGAGCGCCGTCGCGCTGGGGGCCACGCTGCACAACAGCGATCCGAGGCTGAACACGGCGAGGCCGACCTGGAACGTCCTGCGGCGGCCGAAGCGATCGGCGATCGAACCGGCGAGGAGGAGGAAGCTCGCGACGACGACCGTGTAGCCGTCGACCGACCACTGCAGCTCTGCCACGCTGGCGTGCAGATCGCCGCGGATCGCGGGGAGTGCGATATTGACGATGGTGACATCCATCGTGGCGAGGACCAGCGCGAGACAGCACGTGACGAGGATGACCAGCGGGCGATGGCGCGCGTGGAGGCGCGGTGCCGGCGCTTCTGCCGGGTGCTCGCCCACGCGGTTCGCGCGCACGTGAAACGAGGAGCTCAGGCGACTTGCGGACGAGATGTCGACGGCCATGCCGACAACCTACGGCATTCGCGGAATGCAGCGATTGAAACGTAAGAACATGGTACATGCACGAAATGCAATCCGCCGATGCCAACCTCCTCCTGGCGTTCGATGCGCTCCTTCGAGCGGGTAGCGTCACGGGTGCCGCTCGCCGCATGAATGTCAGCCCGCCGGCGATGAGCCACACGCTGGCGCGCCTGCGCGAGGCCGTCGGTGATCCGCTGTTCGTGCGCGCGGGCAACCGGCTCGTGCCCACGCCGCGCGCGATCACCATGCGCGAGCGCGTCGCGCAGGCGGCGAGCGAGATCGGCGCGCTGCTCCAGCCCGAACTGCCGCTGGAGCTCGCGACGCTCGAGCGGACGTTCATCCTTCGAGCGTCCGACGCGACCATCGTCACCCTGGGCCACGCGCTCGACGCGCTCGTGCGCCATGAAGCGCCTCGCGTGGCGCTTCACTTCGTCGGCTCTCCACTGGCGGAGGTGCTCGAAGTCGATCTCGATATCGGTGTGCAGTTCGGACTTGCGCCCGACCTGCGCATCCAGGGCCTCTATCAAGATGAGATGGTTCCGGTGATCCGGAAGGATCACCCCCTTGCGAGCCGCCGGATCGCGCCGGATCGCCTCGCCGCGCTCGATCAGATCGCGGTCGCCTCTCAGCGGGCCAAGCTCGAGGAGCTCACCCGACCCCGGCGCCGCCAGAAGCACCGTCCGCCGAGCCGGATCGTTCCGTCGTTTCTGGCCGCGGCGGCGCTGGTGCGAGATAGCGACGCCTACACCGTGCTCCCGAACCGACTGGCCTCCGTCATTCTCGACGCGTTCGGGTTACGCCGACTCTCCGGCGCAGGTACCCCGGCGAAGGTCGCCGTCGCGCAGGCGTGGAGTCCGCGGTTCGACAACGACGCCGCACACATCTGGCTTCGCGGCTGCGTCCGCCGCGCATGCGACCTGGCGGCGACTCCCAGCGTCCGAGGACATTGACGGCTCAGGCTCGCGCGGTTGCCTTGCGCCGCGTCCGCAGTGCGAAGTGCGAGTACAGGCCATCGAGCATCGGCGACGCGGCGGCGATGCGTTGCTCGTCGTCGCGCGCGACCGTGCAGATGCCGTCGATCGCGCTGCGCACGCCGGGCGCTTCCTCGCGGCCGAACTTGTCGTCGTGCAGATCGAGGTCGTGGATGATCTCGCCGATCGCGGTGAGCGCGGAGTCGCGGAGGCCCATGCGCTCGACCAGCACCTCGAAGGTGCAGCGATCGCCGACGTGCGTGAACTCGGCCTCGAACATGTCGAAGCGCAGCTCGCCGGGCCTCGGGGCGTAGCCCTTCGCGGGCACGAACTTGAGCGTCGCCGCGGGATCGATGAACCGGCGGATCAGCCATGCGCTCGCGATTCGATCCACGTGGACACCGGTCCGCGTCACCCAGGTCGCGCGGCTGGGCTTCTCGATCACGTCGAGCGGCTCGCCCGCGCTCGTACCGTCGCGCGGCAGCGCGCGTGCCACGGCGGCCAGGAGCCCTTCGACCGCCTCGCGGCCGGGTGCGTGCATGAAATCGATCGCCGCGACCTCGCCGAGCCGCTGCACGAGCTTGGCGTGCTGCTCGGAGATCCGCCCGATGAGCTCGGGCGAGATCCGCTTGGCCTCCAGAT
>DATIPJ010000891.1:0-5084 GCA_035472155.1 Kofleriaceae bacterium | reverse complement strand
GGAGGCGATCCACCGCTTCCTGCGCGAGGCGCGCGCCGCGACGTCGATCAACCATCCCAACATCGTCGACGTCACCGACTTCGGCATCCTCGCCGACGGCCCGGTCTACTTCGTGATGGAGTTCCTCAACGGCAAGAGCCTCGAGGACCTGATCGAGAAGGAGGGCGCGGTCGAGCTGCACCGCGCGCTCAACGTGGCCAACCAGATCGCGCTCGCGCTCGAGGCCGCCCATGCGGTCGGCGTGATCCACCGCGACCTCAAGCCCGACAACATCATGCTGCTCAAGAAGCCGGGCCGGCGCGACCTCGTGCGCATGGCGCCCGATCAGTCGTGGATCACCGAGCGCGAGGAGTCGTACGACTTCGTCAAGGTGCTCGACTTCGGGATCGCCAAGGTTCTGGTCCAGGACGAGCTGCTCGCGGAGACCGTACAGGGCGCCGTGTTCGGCACGCCGGAATACATGTCGCCGGAGGCCGCACGCGGAGAAGACGTCGACCACCGCGCCGACGTCTATTCGCTGGGTGTGATTCTGTTCGACATGCTGTGTGGGCGGCCGCCATTCGAAGCACCGCAGTCGAGCGAAGTGCTCACCATGCATATCCACAACTCGCCGCCGTCACCGCGGGAGTTTGCGCCACACCGCGAGATCACCGAGATGGCCGAGGCGATCATCCTGCGCGCGATGCAGAAGGACGCCAACCGGCGATACCAGAACATGTCCGAGTTCCGGCGGGACCTTGCCAATGCATACGGCTCGATCAGCTACCGCCGCCACGGCGCGCCGGCGCCTGGGCTCACGCCGCGAGGCGAGGAGGCGCGCACCAAGAAGCGCCTCACGGAGGAGCTCGACGAGTGGATCACCCAGGACTCCTCGGGACTGTCGATCGAGCAGGCGCGCATGCTCTCGCTTGTCGAGACCGCCGAAAAGGCGTTCACGCCCAGCTCGATGTCGCCGCAGGAGGCCGAGCGGCTGGCAAACGCGCTCGACCGCGCGCTCGACGACGACGACTGACACCGAGCGACGCGCCCGCGGCGATGGTGACGCGCGCAACTCCTGCGCCCGGGTGCTCGATAGCTCGCGCTCATTCATGCTACGGTCGTTCGCGCATGTCCGCGAACCAAGCCAATACATCCGGGCAAGTAACGCTGCGGCGGGATGTGAAGTTTAACGGGGTGAAGGTGTTCTCCGCGACGATGGTCGCCGATCGCGATCAGCTGGGGGAGAAGGTAACCGCGTGGATGGCCAATAATCCGCAACTGAGAGTCACGGACATCATCATCACCCAGTCATCGGATGAGGCATTCCATTGTATCGCTATCACGGTGTTCTTCTGGGAAGACGCGCCGTCGCGCCGCTGACGTGCGGTGATGCGATTCCATCGTTGCGCGGGGTCGAATCGGTGATTGGGCGATGACCCGGAAATACAACTTCTCGTCGGGGCCTGCTGCGTTGCCCGAGCCGGTGCTGCGGCGTGCGCAGGCCGCGCTGTGGGATCTCGATGGCTCGGGGATCGGCGTCCTCGAGCACAGCCACCGCGGCAAGACGTTTCGCGCGGTGATCGAGCGAACGACCGCCGCGATCCGCGAGGTCGCCGGCATCGGCGATGACTTCGCGGTGCTGTACATCACCGCGGGCGCGACCCATCACTTCACGATGGTGCCGCACAACTTCCTCGGAGAGGCCGAGACCGCGGACGTCTGCCACAGCGGATTGTGGACGACCAAGGCGATGACGGAGATGCGCCGGTTCGGCAAGGTCCACGTCGCGTGCACGAGCGAGCCGGCATTCGAGGCCACGCCCGGGCCGCCGGCGTACTCGGCGTCGCCGCGCTACGTGCATTACACGAGCAATGAGACGGTGTATGGCACGCAGTGGGCCGCGCCGCCGGCGAATCCGCCCGCGCCGCTGGTGTGCGACGCGTCGAGCGACATCTTCAGTCGCCCGCTCCCGCTGGCCCATCACGGCCTGATCTTCGCCGGGGCGCAGAAGAACCTCGGGCCCTCGGGGATCACGCTGGTGATCGCGAACAAGGCGTTCCTGGCGACCCGCAAGCCGGGCCTGCCGCCGCTGGCCGACTACATGACGTACGTCGACGAAGGCTCGATGTACAACACGCCGAACACGTTCGGCATCTACATGATCGGCGAGGTCGTGGCGTGGATCCGCGAGCAGGGCGGGCTGGCCGCGATGGGCGAGCGCAACGCGCGCAAGGCCGCCCTGCTGTATCAGTTCCTCGATCAGAGCCGGCTGTGGCGCGGGCACGCGCGGCCCGACAGCCGCTCGAACATGAACATCACGTTCCGCGGCGCCACGCCCGAGCTCGAGGCCAAGCTGCTCGCGCGCGCCGACGAGCGCGGGCTCGCCGGGCTGCCGGGCCACCGCTCCGTCGGCGGGCTGCGCGCGAGCATCTACAACGCCTTCCCCGAGGAAGGCGTGCATCGGCTGGTCGAGCTGCTCGACGAGCTCGAGCGCGAGCACCGCTGATCGCGCCTAATACGCCGCGAGCTGGGCGCGCACGCGCTCGGCGAGCCAGGTGTAGCGCCGGCGGGCGTCGGCGTTGCGCACGGCCATCGCGACCGCGCGGCGGTGGCCGACGATCACGACCAGCTTCTTGCCGCGCGTGACCGCGGTGTAGAGCAGGCTGCGCTGCAGCATCATGTAGTGCTGGGTCGCGAGCGGGATCACGACCGCGGGGTACTCGGAGCCCTGGCTCTTGTGCACGCTGACCGCGTACGCGTGGGTGAGCTGGTCGAGCTCGGAGCGCTCGTAGTTGACGCGTCGGCCTTCGACCTCGACCTCGATCGTGCCGTGCTCGCTGTCGATCGCGGCGATCACGCCGATGTCGCCGTTGAACACCGACCTGTCGTAGTCGTTCTTGAGCTGCATCACCTTGTCGCCGCGGCGATAGGTCCGCTCGCCGCGCGGCAGCTCGGGTCCGCCCGAGGCGGGATTGAGCCGGTCCTGCAGCGCGCGGTTGAGCAGGGTCGTACCGAGCTCGCCGCGGTGCATCGGCGCGAGCACCTGGATCTGGGAGACCGCGTCGAACCCGAACCGGGCGGGGATGCGCTCGGCGACCAGCTCGACGATCGTCGCGCGCGCGGCCTCGGGGTCGTCGCGCCCGATGAAGTAGAAGTCGGAGGTCTCGCCGCCCGGCGCCTCGAGCACCGGCAGCTCGCCCTGGTTGATCGCGTGCGCCGACACGACGATCTTGCTCGCCGCCGCCTGGCGAAAGATCTCGGTCAGCCGGATCACCGTCGCCGCGCCCGAGGCGATGACGTCGGACAGCACGGCGCCGGCGCCGACCGAGGGCAGCTGGTCGATGTCGCCGACCAGGATCAGCTGCGCATCGGACCGGACCGCGGCGAGCAGCGCGCTGAACAGCTGGGCATCCACCATCGAGGACTCGTCGATGACGACGAGGTCGGCATCGAGCGGGTTGTCGCGGCCGCGCTGGAAGCCGCCCTCGTGGGGCGCGAACTCGAGCAGGCGATGGATCGTCATCGCCTCCATCACGGTGGCCTCGCCCAGGCGCTTGGCGGCGCGGCCGGTCGGCGCGGCGAGCGCGACGCGGCGATGGACCAGGCGCGCGAGGTGGACGATCGCCTTGACGATCGTCGTCTTGCCGACGCCCGGGCCGCCCGTGATCACGGTGCACTTGTCGACCAGCGCGGCCTCGACGGCGCGGCGCTGCTGGGTCGCGAGGGTCACGCTGGTCACCGCCTCGAACGCGTGGATCGCCGCGCCGACGTCGAGCGACAGGCCGCGCGCCGGCGTGCGGACGAGGGCGGACAACAGATTTGCGGCGCCGGCCTCGGCGTCGTACGCCCACGGCATCATCGTGCACGGGCCGCGGTCGCCCAGCACCTCGCGCACCACCAGGCGGTGCTGCTCGAGCGCGGCGAGCCGTGGCAGCAGCGGGTCCGCGGCGGCGGCCAGCAGCTCGGCGGCGGCGGCGATCAGCTCGTCGTCGGGCAGGTGCATGTGGCCGTCCTCGGCCGAGGTCTCGACCGCGTGCAGGAGGCCCGCCTCGAGCCGCTCGGGCGCGTCGCGCGCGATCCCGAGCTTCTCGGCGATCGCGTCGGCGGTGCGAAACCCGATGCCCCAGATCTCGTGCGCGAGGCGATATGGGTTGGCGCGCACGATGCGGATCGCGTCCTTGCCGTACTTCTTGACGATGCGCGCGGCGAACGCCGCCGACACGCCGTGGCCGCGCAGGAAGACCATCACGTCCTGCACGTGGCGCTGCTCGGCGAATGCCGCGGCGAGCTTGGCGGCGCGCTGCGCGCCGATGCCCGAGACCTCGACGAGGCGCTCCGGCGAACGGTCGATGACCTCGAGCGTATCCATCCCGAAGTGGGCGACGAGGCGGCGCGCGAGCTCGGAGCCGATGCCCGGGATCACCCCCGAGCCGAGGAAGCGCTCGATGCCGACCAGCGTCTCGGGCGTGCGCAGCTGATAGGTCGCGACCCGGAACTGCCGCCCGAACTTCTTGTCGTCGACCCAGCGCCCGCGCAGGCGCAGCGGCAGGCCCTCGGTGACGCCGACCAGCTCGCCGACGATGGTGACCCGCTCGTGGCCGAGGGTCTCGAGCCGGGCGACGGTGAAGCTCGACTCCTCGTTGCGAAACACGAAGCGCTCGAGCGTTCCGTCGAGCGTGACCTCGACGGTCGCGCTGGCATCGTGCGGCGGAGCGACCACGCGGCCATTATGCCCGGTCGCGGCCGCCGTGACCCGCGCAGGATCGCGCGCCGGAGGGCAGGGCCGCTAGTCCGTCCCGCCCGAGGGAAAGTAGTCGACGTGGCGGTCGCCGACGCGCGCCTCGACCGCACCCTCGATCGCGCTCTCCGCCAGGAGGTCGAACACCTGGGCCGCGGAGAACCGATCGACCCGGCTGGTCAGGTTGACGGTCAGGATCGTGCCGCGGGTGACGAAGCAGCGCATCCAGGCCGCGTCGACCTCCGAGGCCTCCTCCTCGGCGAGCACCGCACGCGCTGACGAGATCGCGTGCTCGAGGTTCTCGCGGGTCGCGTAGCGATACGTGCCGTGAAAATGAACAACGTCATGCATGGCGAGCGTTGTAACC
>DATIPJ010000890.1:0-7643 GCA_035472155.1 Kofleriaceae bacterium | reverse complement strand
GCGCGCTGGTCCTCCCAGTCCTTCTTGCCGTTGGGATCGAGAAAGCCATCCTCCCAGGTCTTGAACAGCATGTTCACGCGATCGATCTGCAGATCCTTGAACTGCGCCAGGGAGTCCCCGACCGCGCCGGTCTGGCTGATGTAGTGCTGTACGTTCTCGCCGCACTGGACCTTGAGCATGGCGTGACCGATCGAATGCAGAGGGTCCCTCAAGATCGCGTTCGACGCACCGAACGCGCTGGTCAGGAGCGTCGTGCCGTACATCGTGTTCGGCGAGGTCCAGTCGATCGGATACGGAGCGGGCATGACGCCGATCGAGACGTAGTAGGACGCGGTGTCGTCCTCGGGATCCTTGCACTCGGTGCACTCGTTCTGGGTCGTGCTCGCGAGCCGCGGCCGGGCCGCATCGCAGCTCGCGAGGCCGCTCGCCACGATCACGGCGCCGATCGCGACGACGTTGGCGTATTTCACCATGGCAGTTTCACGTCCTTGTTGAGGAAGCCTTTGTCGAGCCCCTTGGGGCGGTCCTTCGCGGCCTCGTCCGCGCCCGTCAGCTTGCGCGCGTCGAGCACGATCGTCTGTGGCGACGATGATACCGACGATGGCGATGACGGCGGCGCGGAGCTTCACGGCTGGACCTCGCCGGGGGCACAGTCGCAGCACGAGAACGGCCCGTCGGGGATGAACGCGCAGTCGCCGGGGCAGCTCGCATTGCACGCCGCGATCTGCGACGCCTGGCAATTGTCCATCGTCGAGCAGCTCGGCGCCTCGGGGCACCACGACACGATGTAGTTGCCGTTGGTCGGGCAGTACAGGTGGTAGCCCTTGCGCACGCTGCAGCTGATCGGGCAGAACAGGTGCCCCGCGTCGGAGATCTGGATACCGCTGTCGGGCAGCGGAACGCCCGCGTCGGGGCCGGGGCCACCGGAGCCGGGGCCTGGCTCGCCGCCGCCGCCGTCGGAGCCAGGGCCGGAACCCGCGTCGGGGCCTGGCGGCGGGCTCGGGCAGTCGCCGGCCGAGCAATCGGTGCAATCGCCATCGACGCAGCGCAGGCCCTCGCCACAGGCCTCGTCGGAGCTGCACGGATCGCGGACACCGCAGCTGCCCGACAGACAGCTCTGGCCATCGGGGCAATCCGAATCGGAGATGCAGCCGCCCGGATCGAGGCAGCTGCCGGTCGCCAGGTGGCACGTGCCGACCGGGCAGTCCGCGTCGCTGGTGCAAGGGCCCGGGCCGTCGACGCACGCGAGGCCCTCGCAGTGCTGCCCCGCCGGGCAATCCGCATCCCCCGCGCAGCCGCCGGGCGGCACGCACACGCCGATCGCAGACGTGCAGGGCTCGCCGTCGCAATCGCCGGCGCTGCTGGGATCGACGGCGCAGTGGCCGCTCGGGCATTGACCGTCGTCGGTGCAGAACACGACGTCCTCGACGCACGCGTCGCCGACGCACAGCATGCCCCCGGGGCAATCCGCGCCGCTGCTGCACGTATCGGACACGCACACGTGATCGCCGCCGGGGAACAGACCCTCGAGGCAGTGATAGCCGGCCGGGCACTGATCGCACGCGGGCTGGACGCAGGCGCCGTCCTGGCAGACCTCGGGCGCATCGCATTCCTCGCTGGAGGTGCACGGCACCGGGGCGCAGCTACCATCCACGCACGCCTCGTGCGCCCGGCACTCCGCGTCGGTGGCGCACTCGGGGGCGATGCACACCGTCTGGCCCTCATCATTGATATGCGGCTCGGTGCCCGGCGGACAACCGCACGCGCTGCCGGATCCAGAGCCCGAGCCCGAGCCGGATCCAGATCCGGAGCCACTACCGCTTCCAGATCCGATGAGGGCTCCCGCCACCATGTCGCTCTCTGGCGCTTTTCCCCGACAGGCGGCGCACCACAACAGCGTCATACAAATGAGCAGTCTGTTCATTCGAGCCTCGCCGCGGTTCACCGCGCGCATCGCAAGTCCCATTCCACGATCGCAACAACGCAGTCATGCGATTCTGCAGGATGGCGTCTGTGCAACTGCTCAACGAGCTGCGCAGACTCGTTCATCCGATTGCGCAGCTCGGTCGTATATGCTGAACACAGGCGATGTCGCGTGATCGCGAGACCCACACCACGTCGGTGACGGCGACCGAATCCGTGGCTCCGGGCAGGAGCTGTCTGTTCGTCGTCGCCGGTGGCACGCCCGGCTGGCACCGGCTGCCCGAGACCGGTAGCCTGGTGGTCGGCCGCTCCACCGGCGCCGATCTCGTGCTCCCGGATCATGGTGTGTCGCGCCGCCACGCGATCATTCATTGCGGTGTCGCGCCGATGATCGAGGACCTCGGCAGCGCGAATGGCACGGTGGTGTGCGGGCGGCGACTCGCGCCGGGTGAGCGTCGCCCGCTGATCGACGGCGACGTGGTCCAGCTCGCGCGAGCGACACTGATCGTGCAATCGATGCTGGACGATGCGCGCGACGCACATTCCCTGCGGGCGAGCGCGCAACGCCAGCTCGCATCGGAAGGTGGCGACCTCATGCTCACCGAGGCGTCGATGCGCGCGGTGCGCCAGCTCGCCGAGCGCGTGGCCGGCAGCATGCTGTCCGTGCTGATCGTGGGAGAGACCGGCGTGGGCAAGGAGCTGGTGGCCGAGCTCGTACACCGCCGTTCGCCGCGCGCCCCGGCGCCGCTGCTGTGCCTCAACTGCGCTGCGCTCTCCGAGCCGCTGATCGAGAGCGAGCTGTTCGGGCACGAGAAGGGCGCGTTCACCGGCGCGCTGCGGACCAAGCCCGGCCTGCTCGAGGTTGCGCGCGGCGGCACGGTGTTCCTCGACGAGATCGGCGAGCTACCGCTGGTGCTTCAGGCCAAGCTGTTGCGGGTGGTCGAGTCGCGGCAGATCCTGCGCGTCGGCGGGCTCGAGCCGCGCGCGATCGACGTGCGGTTCGTCGCGGCGACCCATCGCGATCTCCAGGCCGAGGTCCACGCCGGCCGGTTTCGCGAGGATCTGTTCTATCGACTCAACGGGATCACGCTGGCGATCCCGCCGCTGCGCGAGCGCACGAGCGAGATCGCCGAGCTCGCGCGACGGTTCGTCGACGAGGCCTGCGCACGCACCCACCGCCGCCCCGCGCCATCGTGGAGCGCGAACGCGCTGGCGCTGCTCGTTCGCCATCCCTGGCCGGGAAATATCCGCGAGCTGAAGAACGCCGTCGAGCGCGCGGTCGTCCTGTGCACCGGCGACGTGCTCGAAGTGGCGCATTTGCCCGAGGCGCTGCGCGACGCGTCGCTGTCCGACCCGCTCGGCCCCCGGCCACCGATCGGGCCCACCGACGACGAGGCGGCGCTGCGCTCGCGCCTCGCCGACCTCGACCGCCGTCGCATTGCCGAGGCACTCGCGCAGGCCGGCGGCAACCAGAGCCGCGCCGCGCGCGCACTCGGGATCGCTCGCAACACGCTCATTGCACGGATGAAGGCCTACGGTCTCGACGCGCGCCGCAACCCGTGATGCCACACGCGCGGCCCGTGTGCGACACCCCGAGGCCCAGCGAGGTCGCATCGAAACGTGCTCCGCGCAACATCTGTGACGAGGTCCTCGCTGTCGTGAGGGCCGACAGTGTCGACAATATTTGCTGCGGATCGACCTAACCCCACGGGCAGGTCCGCGCTAGCAAGGTGCGCGTAGGGCATGGACGTTGCTTTGCTCCGGCCGCAGGCTCGCGGCGGCCGAACGATGAACGCTCGGCCCATCCGCGGGTACACAGCCTATGTTGTTGTTGCGTAGCAGGAACCTCATCCTCATTGCTGGTGCCGCGGGAGCGATGTCCGCGGGGCGCGCGGCCGCGCAAGAGCCGACGCCGAATCCGCCCGCGCCGACGTTGCCGTCGTCACCCGATCCGTCGGCGCCGCAGGACGCGCCGGTCGTCGCGGTCACCGGCCGCGTGATCGACGTGCTCGGCAAGCCGGTCGGCGGTGCGACCGTGCGCGTCGAGACGACCGGCGAGACCACCACGACCGACCGCGATGGCAAATTCCGGCTGTCGGCCGCGATCGGAGCGAGTCTGATCGTCGAGCGCGGCGGCTTCGATCCCGCGCTCGCCAACGTCACCGCCGGCAGGCTCGACGATGTCGTGATGCTCAAGGCCGGCTCGAACGCCGAGACCATCGAGGTCAGCGGCGAGGCGCCCCCGGCGTCGCCCGGCGCGGCGGCGCTCGATCGCAAGGAGCTGCAGCGTATCCCGGGCACCGGCAACGACATCGTGCGCTCGCTGACCGCGATGCCGGGCGTGGTGAACATGCAGATCCCGCTGGGCTACTCGGGCGTGGTGATCCGCGGCTCGTCGCCGCAGGACTCCAAGGTCCTGATCGACGGCTTCGAGGTCCCCGTGCTGTTCCACAACATCGGATTTCGCGCGCTGGTCCCCGCCGAGGCGATCCAGTCGCTCGATTACATCCCGGGCGGTTTCGACGTGCAGTACGGCCGCGCGTCGTCGGGCATCGTCGCGCTCGAGACGCGGCCGGGCAGCGACAAGCGCACCGCGCAGGCCGAGGTCTCGCTGATCGACGGCGGGCTACTCGCCCAGGGCACCGCCGGCGCGAAGACGCGCTACATGATGGGGCTGCGGCGCTCGACCATCGATCTCGTGCTGCCGTCGCTGATCCCGGCGGACGCCGACCTCTCGCTGACGACCGTGCCGAGCTACTACGACGGCCAGCTCCGCATCGACCACGACCTGTCGGCGCGCTGGCAACTGTTCCTGTCCGCGATCGGCACCAACGACGTGTTCGAGCTGTACGCGACCAAGGACGAGAACGCGAAGACCAAGCGGTTCTACAACAACACGCGCTTCGTGCGGACCACCGTCGGCGCGAACTACCACGAGGGTCCGTGGTCGGCCAAGCTCGCGCTGTCGGGGCTGTGGCAGGAGTTCATCTTCGAGATCGGCGCGCTGCAACGGATCCGCGTGCAGCAGCCGGCGGTCACGCCGCGCGTCGAGATCACGCGCACGGCGGACAGCTGGATCGGGCTCTCGAAGGTCGTGTGGCGCGTCGGCGGCGAGGCGCAGATCGGGCGGTCGTCGATCGATCTGGCGCTGCCGCTGGAGCAGCGCGAAGGCGAGCCGCCGCCGGCCTACGATCCGAAGGACACCTCGACGACATTCAAGGGCTCGTTCTGGGTCCCGGACTTCGCGGGCTGGACGGCGCTGACCGCGGACATCGACCCGAGGATCCGCGCCACGATCGGCATGCGCACCGACATCTTCTCGCGGATCGGCGAGGCCAACGTCGAGCCGCGCGGCGAGCTGCAGGTCAAGCTGCCGGGCTCGCTGACCGCGCGACTGTCGGCCGGCGCGTACCGGCGGCCGCCCGAGTTCCAGTCCGAGAACCTGTATACCAACGTCGGCTCGGAGCACTCGACGCAGACGATCGCCGGCCTGCAATACGAGCCGCGCGAGGGCATGCGCGTGCAGGCGTCGGCGTACTACACCGATCGATCGCACCTGATCACGCACGGCATGGACGGCTCGCTCAACAACGACGGGCGCGGCACCACCACGGGCGCCGAGCTGCTCGCCACGTATCGCGGCGGTCCGTGGTTCACCTGGCTCAGCTACTCGTACTCGCACTCGACGCGCGTCGATGCCCCGGGCGCCGACCGCCGGCTGTTCGACTTCGACCAGCCGCACAGCCTCAATGCCGCGATCAGCTGGAAGCACGGCCGGTGGCAGCTCGGAGGGCGGTTCCAGCTGTACTCGGGGCTGCCGTACACACCGCCGATGGCCTCGGTGTTCGACAGCGACCGCAACCTCTACGTGCCGGTGTATGGCAAGGTGAACAGCAACCGTGCGCCGATGCACCACCAGCTCGACCTGCGGGTCGATTACTCCTGGCGCTGGGGTCCGACCGACCTCACCGTCTTCCTGGACGTCCAGAACGTGTACATGAACGAGTCTGTCGTGACGTACTTCTACAGCTACGACTACACGCAGCGCGACGCCTTCAAGTCGCTGCCGATCATTCCATCGCTCGGCCTGCGAGGTGTGCTGTGAGGCGCGCGCCGATCTTCGCGACGCTGACGGCAGCCGCGTGGGCCGCGGTATCGATCGCCCTGTCGATGGCCGCATCCGGCTGCACCGGCGACCTCGACCCGCCGTGGCAGCTCGATCACGACCGCATCATCGCGGTGCGGGCAACGCCGCCGGGCATCGCGGCGGGCGACAAGTCGACGATCGACGCGCTGCTCGGCGCCAAGGGCGGCCCGACCCGCGTGGCCGCGCCCGAGGCAGCCATCGTGGCCGCGCCGACCAGCCTGTCCGATGTTCTCGCATTCGACGGGACCAACTGGGTCGTCACGGCGCCGAGCGAGGAGCGGCTGGCCCAGGCACGCACCGAGCTGGCGCTCGCGGCCGATGCGCCGGTGCCGCTGCGCGTCGGCGTGTCGTACGCCGGGCAGTCGCTGGTGGCGACCAAGGTGATCTTCCTGGGGCAGCCGGCGAGCAATCCGTCGCTGGTGTCGATGAACATGAAGATCGACGGCGCGCCGGCGGGGTCGGCCGAGATCGTGGTCGAGCCGCTGGCCAAGGTGCCGCTGTCGATCGATGCGGATGACGCCGACTTCGATGTGACCTGGCTAACTTCGTGCGGCACGATGCATGATTTCGATCTGCCGAATGCCTATCTGCAGGTCGAAGAAGATGATCCGACGAGCGGCGAGCTCGCGGTCGTGGTCCGCGACGCCGGCTCCGGCGTGTCGTGGAACATCTGGCCGATCCACGCCGAGTGACCGCGCTCCGAACTGTTCGCAGACGATTTTGCGTTTTGCGCTCGTCGGTAGCCGTGCGAGTCTCGGCGCCGGGTGCGTAGCGCTGTTGTCTTCGGGGTGATCGGGACCATTGCGCTCGCGGCACGCGTGGCCGCGGCGGAATCGGCGATCGATCCGCCTGTGGTACGGGCCAGTCCCGGACGCGTGACCGGCAGAGTGATCGATAGTCGCGGACAACCGATCCGCGGTGCGACCGTGTCGCTCGAGGGCACCGGTGCAGCGCCCGGTGGCGCCGCTGTGCCTCGCAGGGTGACCACCGATGCGCAGGGCGGCTATGCGCTCACCGGCGTGCCCGACGGCGCCGGGCTGGTCGTGCTCGCCGATGGCTACACCGCCGGCATCGCGACCGCGAGCGAGCGCGTCGACGACGTCGTGCTGCTCGCCGAGGCGCAGGCCAGCGAGACCATCACCGTGACCTCCGAGGCGCCGCCGTCGCTGGGCGCCGCGAAGCTGTCGCGCGCCGACCTCGAGCGCCTGCCCGGCGCGGGCAACGACGCGATCCGCGCGCTGCAGGCGATGCCGGGCGTGGTCAGCTTCATGCTGCCGCTCAGCGACTCGGGCGTGGCGATCCGCGGCTCGTCGCCGCAGGACTCGAAGATCCTCGTCGACGATTTCGAGATCCCGATGCTCTATCACGACATCGGGTTCCGCTCGATCGTACCGGCCGAGGCGATCGACCGGCTCGACTACATCCCGGGTGGGTTCGACGTCGGCTTTGGCCACGCGACGTCGGGCATCGTGCAGCTCACCACGCGGCCCGGTCAGCCGGGCGCCCCGCAGCAGGCCGAGGTGTCGTCGTCCGACGGCGGCGTGATCGCCCAGGGCGGCTTCTCGCGCGGCAG
>DATIPJ010000889.1:0-3513 GCA_035472155.1 Kofleriaceae bacterium | reverse complement strand
CTGTCCAACCTCGCGTCGTTCGTGCTGTTCGGGGCGCTGGCGGTGGTGCTGGTGCTGCGGCCGCGCGGGCTGTTCGGCGCTGCGACGGGCGAGCGGACATGATCCCCGCGGCCGTGCGCCGCCTGGCGCCGATCCTCGTCGTGATCGCGCTCGCGATCGCGCCGCTCGTCCTCGATACCTACGGCACGGCAGTGGTCACGCGGATCCTGGTGTACGCGCTGTTCGCCGCCAGCCTCGATCTGCTGGTCGGCGTCACCGGGCTGCCGTCGCTCGGGCACGGCGCCTACTTCGGAACAGGCGCGTACGCCGCCGGCTGGCTCGCCATGCACGTCTCGGCGAGCGCGCCGATCGGGCTCGTCGCGGCGATGGCGGCGGCGGCGGTCGTCGCGGTGATCGCCGGCAGCGTGGCGGTCCGCGCGCGCGGCGTGTTCTTCCTCATGCTGACGCTCGCGATCGGCGAGGTCGTCGAGCAGCTGGCGCAGAGCTGGCACAGCGTGACCAACGGCTCCGACGGGCTGTACGGCATCCCCGCGGCGCGGCTCGGCGACACCGCGCTGACCGATGTCGCCGATCTGGCGTGGTACGTGCTCGCGGTGTTCGTCGTCGGTATGGTCGCGCTGCGCAGCCTGGTCCGCTCTCCGCTCGGCGCCACACTGCGCGGCATCCGCGACAACGAGCCGCGCATGCGCGCGCTGGGCTACCGGACCTATCACTACAAGCTCGCCGTGTTCGTGATCGCCGGGGCGGTCGCGGGGCTCGCCGGCGGGCTGCTCGCGCAGCACCACCGCCTGATCACGCCGGCGGACCTCGGGTTCACGGGCTCCGCACCCATGCTCCTGGCGGTGATCATCGGTGGCGAGGCCACGCTGTGGGGCCCGTGCGTCGGCGCCGCTGTCGTCGTCATCCTGCGCGACGTGCTCGGGCCAAGCCTCGGCGGCCATGGCCCGCTGGTCCTGGGCGCCGTGTTCGTGGCGACGGTGTTCCTCATGCCGGGCGGCCTGGCGCGGCTCGGGGGGTTCGCGCGGGTCGGGCGGCGAGGCGCAGCATGACCGCCGAGCCCAGCGTGCTCGCCTGCACCGGCCTCGCCCGGTCGTTCGGGGCGCTGCGCGCGGTCGACGGCGTCGATCTGGCGCTGCCGGCGGGCGCGCGCCATGCGCTGATCGGCCCCAACGGCGCAGGCAAGAGCACGCTGTTCCAGCTGCTCGCGGGCGGGCTTCGTCCGAGCGCCGGACGCGTGTGGCTCGATGGCCGCGACGTCACCCGCATGGCCGACGCGCGGCGCGCGCGCATGGGCATCGGCCAGACCTTCCAGCACTCGAGCCTGTTCCTGTCGATGACCGCGGCCGAGAACGTCACCCTCGCTGTCCAGCGCACGCTGGGCCGTCCGTGGTCGCCGGTGCCGCGCGCGCGGCCGGCCGTGCAGCAGCGAGTCGAGCAGCTGCTCGCCGACGTCGGCCTCGGTGCACGCGGCGCCACCGCGGTGGGCGCGCTGTCGCACGGCGAGTGCCGCCAGCTCGAGCTCGCCGTCGCGCTCGCCACCGCGCCGCGCGTGCTGCTCCTCGACGAGCCCGCGGCCGGGATGTCGCCGGCCGAGAGCGCGCGGTTCGCCGACCTCATCCGCAAGCTGCCCTCCGCGATCACGATGCTGTTCGTCGAGCACGACCTCGACCTGGTGTTCCGCCTCGCGACCCGGGTCACCGTGCTCCACCTCGGCAAGGTGCTGCTGTCGGGCGCCCCCGAGGAGGTCCAGGGCAGCGCCGAGGTCCAGGAGGCCTACCTCGGCACCGGCCGGCGCGCCGACCTGTTCCTGCCCGCGGAGAGCGCATGAGCGGACCGAGCAGCGAAGCGAGGGACGCTCGGATGGAAATGACCGAGCTGCCCGCGTTCCTCGCCATCGAGGGCCTGCGCGCGGGCTACCGCGAGGGCACCGTGCTGCACGGGGTCGACCTCGCCGTGGCGCGCGGCCGGATCGTCGCGCTCCTCGGGCGCAACGGCGTCGGCAAGTCGACGCTGATCATGACCATCATGGGCATGCTGCGCCCGACCGCCGGCGCGATCCGGCTCGACGGCGTCGACCTGGCGGGCCGCCGCACCGACGAGGTCGCGCGCGCCGGCGTCGGCCTGGTGCCCCAGGGCCGCCGGATCTGGCCCACCCTCACCGTCCACGAGCACCTCGACCTCGCGTCGCGGCACGCGCGCACTACCGGGGCCCGCCGCCGGACCACCGCCGAGATGTACGAGCTCCTGCCGCGCCTGGCCGAGCGCCGCCGCCAGCTCGCCGGTCAGCTGTCCGGCGGCGAGCAGCAGATGCTCGCGATCGCGCGCGCCCTGGTCACCAACCCGCGCGTGGTCCTCCTCGACGAGCCGTCGGAAGGCCTCGCGCCGCTCCTGGTCGATCAGATCGGCGCGATGATCAAGGCGATGGCGGCCGACGGCGTGGCCGTCCTGCTCGTCGAGCAGGACCTCCACCTCGCGTTCGGCGTGTCCGACGAGATCGCCGTGATGGCCAAGGGCGTCATCGTCCACCGCTGCGAGACCCCGGCGTTTCGCCGCGATCCCGCCACCGCCCACCGCCTGCTCGGCGTGGAGGCCTGACGCCTCCCGCCACGAGCCGGCGCGCTACTTCTCGATCCGGGCCTGGTCGACGTGGACCTGGGCGACGTTGATGTCGAACGCCGCCTGCATCACCATGGCCACGTAGAGCTCGGGGAATCCTACGGGACCGGGATCCGGCGGGCCGCCCGGCCCCTTGTACGTTCCAAAGATGACGAACGCACGCTTGTCACCCGGCACGCCCTCCTCGGGGAAGAACCGGCGGTTGAGCTCGTCGGTCATCTCGTCGACATCGCTGTTGCTCGCCGAGAACACCTGGACCACATCGCGCCCTCCGGCAGTGAACCACGCGAAGTGCTGGCCTCTCTGGAAGCCAGGCGTGATGATCACCTGCAGGTGCAGGATCGTCGTGGGAATGAGGTCCAGCGAGCCCTCCTTCCACGGGATCGGCCTGGCGGCGAGCGCCTCCTTCGTCGGCTGCGCGCCTTCAGTCACTCCCTGCGCGTGCGCGGCACAGGCAACAGTCGCGATCGACAACAACAAGCATGCAATTCTCAGATTCACGGGCATCTCCTCATCGAAAGACCATCATCGAAAGACCATCAACGAACGCACCCACGCTGCCCCTGGATGAGCAGCGAGCCATTCCAGTCTCACGTCGTGCAGCGCGACCGCCGGCGACGCGCCGCGCTCGATCCGCGCCCGCAGCGCGTCGAAGAACGCACCGGCATCGGCATCGGCGATCACATCGGGCGACGCGATCACCGCGCGCGCCCCCGCCTCGACAAACGCCGAGGGCAGGCCCCACGGCTCGTGCCGGTACGACGCCGTTGCTCCGGCGTGGCACGCGGCGAGGATCACGATCGGCCGGCCGCGCAGCGGCTGCTTGCGGATCGCCGCCGCGGTCAGCGCATAGTGGCCGCCCGCGTCGGGTGACAGCATCAGAAACGATGCATGCGA
>DATIPJ010000888.1:0-7812 GCA_035472155.1 Kofleriaceae bacterium | reverse complement strand
TGCCCAACGCGCAGAACCGCGGCTGCCAGGCGCTGACCGTCACGGTCGGCGGCCAGTCGGTCACCAACTACAACGTGGTCGAGTGTATCGATGGCAATGCAGGCGCCGTCATCCAGGCGTGCACCGGGACGCAGATCTGCGACTCGCGCTCGGGAAATGGAGAGTGCAAATGACTCGCCTCGCGACCCTTGTTGTCGGCGTCGGCGCCGTGGCCGCGCTCGCGCTCGCGAGCCGGCGTGCGGACGCGTATCCGCAGTATCAGCTCAGCCGCGATCAGACGTGCACCAGCTGCCACATCTCGCCGGCGGGAGGCGGGCTGCTCACCGAGAACGGCTACAACGTTGCCGAGGCGACGTCGCAGTTCGGCACCGCGCCCGAGTTCATGTACGCCAAGGTGCCGCAGCCGGCGTGGCTCGCGCTCGGCGGCGACTTCCGAGGCGCGACCGGTTGGGTCCACACGCCCGACAGCGCGTTCGTGCTGTTCCCGATGCAGGCCGACCTCTACGTGCACCTGGCGTACAACGGGTTCTCGCTCCATCTGACGGGCGGCGCGCGGCCCGCGCAGTGGATCACCGGCAACCAGGATCCGGGCATCCTCGATCGCCTGTGGTCGCGCGAGCACTATGTGACGTGGTCGCAGCAGGAAGGCACCGGCCAGGGCCTGTTCGTGCGCGCCGGGCGGTTCATGCCGGTGTTCGGCCTCCGGTTCGCCGAGCACCCCGACTACAACCGCCAGTACGGCGGCACGCCGCTCTACGCCGACACCTACGCCGCGGCCGTCGAGTACGTGATGCCGACGTGGGAAGCGCACGTGACCGGCTTCATCGAGGACCCGCTGATCGATCCGGCCGTCCACGACAGCGGCGTGGCCGCCTATGGCGAGCTGCGGCTCAACGAGCACACGCAGGTCGGCGCCGAGCTCATGGTCACCGGCGCCGAAGGCAACACCACGGTTCGCGGCGGCGCCACCGGCAAGCTGCACCTGCCGGGGCCCGACGTGCTGCTCGAGGCCGAGCTGCAGTTCGTGCACCAGGGCGTCACCGGCGGAACGGGCGCGCCCAACCAGCTGGTCGGCTATCTGATGGCGTCCAAGCCGTTCGGCAAGGCGCTGCTGCTCGATGTCGGGCTCGGGCACTACGACGAGAACATCGCGATCCAGGGCCTCGACCGCGATGCGGTGGACATCAACCTGCACTGGTTCGTGACCTCGCACTTCGAGCTGGTGTGGCAGAACCGCGTCGAGGCGCTCGGCCTGGCCCAGAGCACAGGCGGACCGACCGGCGCGTGGTCGCTGCTGCACGGCCACTATCGGCTCTAAACTCAGGAAGGTTTCTCCGCGGACCTCTTCCAAGGCGTCGACGGGACCTCGCGCACCGAAATGGGCGGTCCGCCGCGCAGGTAGCCCTCCCGAAGTAACCAGGTTCGCGGTCGGTATACGATGAGCGGGTCGTACGTCGGGGGGCCGCGCCACAGAAACGCCTGGTCGCCGTATTCCTCCCAGCCGGGGAACAGGATGGCCGTCGAGAACCAGTCGATCTTCCAGCTGCGCGTGAGCTCGGTGCGATCCTCTTTGTGCTTACGCCAGTTATTAAGCGTTTAACCGGTCAATCCAGGGAGGAGCTGGGTGCAGAGAATCGGTTTGCTTGCAAGGCGTCGTCGATCGCAGCGCGAAATCGAGCTGCTTTGACGGGACCTGTGCCGGGGATGGTCAGCGGTTTGGCATGTAGCGGCGGTCTTCACCGTCTCCCTTCACCGTCTACCTTCACCGTCCCCCGAAGCTGCGCATTGGCGGCTCGAGGCGGCTTGGTCACCAGCTCGATGACCTCGAGGTTGCGCGCGATGTGCGGCGACGGCTCGAAGCGGCAACGCGGCAACCGCACATCGTCCGCAGGTCGCGTGCCCAGGAAGATTGGTTCGCGGGTGAATGCGAGCCGGTTGGCTGTAGCGCCCGCTCGACGGCGCTGTCTACCGAGAGCGGCAGCGGGCGCGCGTAACTGCGCCGGCGGGCGAAGGCGTGCGGTGGCACGCCGCGTGATGTGGGCATCGCCATGCAGCCGCTGATGGTTCTTGCGGACGTCGATCTCGCGGGTGTGGCCGGCGGCGAGGGGACGCCGCCCGCCACCACCAATGATGCTTCGTTCGGCCGGTGCGGCCCGGGATCGAGCTGGCGGTGGCTGGGGGATGTCTACACGCCCGAGTGCGCCGCGCATGATGCCGCGGTGCGCGGCGAGCTCGCGCAGGGCACGCCGCGCTGGAAGGCGCACCTCAAGGCGCTGCCGCTGTTGCCGGACGCGATCGGGTCGTACGTCCGGGCGCGGTTCGGGAACTGATCGTACTCGGAGAACATCGCAAAGATCGTTCCCAGGGCTCGGGCGTTGCACCGGAGGATGAAACGCCTCCATGGACTGCTCCTGGGCGCTGCGCTCGTCGTGGGCGCGAGGAGCGACGCAGCGCCCGAGGGCGCCGGCGCGATCGAGGGCGCCGGCGCGTTCGCGAAGACGGTCGCCGCGCTTTCGCCGACCCGGTTGACCAGCGCGCCCAAGCTCGACCGGGCGATCGCCACCTACTTCGGGACGGTCGCCACCCAGCGGACGTATATCCAGACCGACAAGCCGCTGTATCAGCCCGGCGAGACGGTGTGGTTCCGCACCGACCTGCGCACCGCCAAGACGCTGCTCGGCGGGCCGCCGGTCGGCGCCACCGTGCAGCTGCTCTCGCCGCGCGGCGCGATCGTGCAGGCCAAGCGCGTGCTGGTGCAGAACGGCGTCGCGCGCAACGACTTTGCGCTCGACGCCGGCATCGAGGGCGGCGAGTACACGATCCAGCTGGTCCTGCCGTCGGGCGCGACCGACAGCAAGAAGATCATCGTCAATACCTACGAGGCGCCCCGCCTGATGAAGACGCTGGAGCTGCTGCGCAAGGCGTACGGCCCGGGCGATCCGGTGTCTGCGGCGCTCGAGATCAAGCGCACCACCGGCGAGCCGTTTGGCGACCGCGCGGCGACGGCGGTTGTTGCGATCGACGACGCCGAGGTCGCGCGCGTGCCGGTCAAGACCGACAAGGACGGCAAGGCGCTCGTGAAGTTCCAGCTGCCGGCGAGCATCGCGCGCGGCGATGGCCTCTTGACCGTGCTGGTCGAGGACGCCGGCGTGACCGAGTCGATCCAGAAGCGCATCCCGATCGCGATGAACCAGCTCGCGCTCGCGGTGTTCCCCGAGGGTGGCGACCTCGTCGAGGATGTGCCGGGCCGGGTCTACTTCATGGCCAGGTCGCTGATCGGCAAGCCGGCCGATATCGATGGCCGCGTGGTCGACCAGGCCGGGCGCCAGGTCGCGACGTTCTCGTCGATCCACGACGGCATGGGGCGGTTCGAGCTCCAGCCCGCCCCGGGCAGCCGCTATCACCTCGAGGTGACGCGACCGGCGAACATCGTGACCCGCATCGAGCTCCCCGCCGCCAAGGCCGACGGCTGCGTGCTGCGAAGCCTCGAGTCGCGCGCGGCCGACACGATCCGCGTCGCCGCGATCTGCAAGACAGCGCGCCAGCTCCAGATCGAGGCCACGCTGCGCGAGACCCGGCTCGCCGGCGGCGCGTTCGCGGTCGAGGCCGGCAAGCCGGCGCTCGTCGAGCTGCCGGTCACCACCGGCATGCAGGGCGCCGCGCGCGTCACGCTGTTCGATGATCGCCAGGCGCCGCTCGCCGAGCGCCTCGTCTACCTCGGCCGCGGCGCGAGCCTCAAGGTCGCGATCACCCCCGACCGCGCGACGTATGCGCCGCGCGATCGCGTCAAGCTGCGGGTCCGAACCACCGATGCGCATGGCCGGCCGGTCAAGGCCAGCGTCGGGCTCGCCGTCGTCGACGACACCGTGCTGTCGTTCGCCGACGACAAGTCGGCGCGCGTCCTCGCGCACGTCTACCTCGAGCCCGAGCTCGGCGCGACCGCCGCCGATCCGATCGAGGAGCCCAACTTCTACTTCGGTGACAAGCCCGAGGCCGCGGCGGCGATGGACGCCCTGCTCGCGACCCGCGGCTATCGCAGATTCGAATGGCGGCACGTCCTGCCGGCCGATCGGAGCCAGCCATGAAGACCCGCCTGCTCGCCGTGGTCGCGCTCGTCGCGCCTGCCACCCTCGTATCGCTCGCTGTCGGCACCGCGCCGATCGCCGCCGCGGCCACCACCGGTGGCGTCGAGGGCACGGTGATCGAAGCCCAGTCGAGCCAGATCATCCCCGGCGGCAAGATCGCCGTCTCGGTCGCGTGCGGCACGGTGCGCCGCGGCGGCGCCGTCGATGGCGCGGGCCACTTCGCGATCGACGGGCTGCCCGAGGGCGCGTGCACGCTGACCGCCAGCGGCACCGCGTACGTCGCGACCAGCGTCGGCGTCACCGTGACCGCGGGCTCGATCGCCACCGTGCTGGTCAGCGTGACGACGCGGGCGTACATGGACCAGCTGCGCGCGCAGCAACAGGCGCAGATGAAGATGCTGCGCAAGCATCGCCGCCCGATGCCCGCGAGGGCCGGCGCGGGTGCGATGGCGCCCGACGCGATGCTGGATGAAGACCGCGGGGCCGCGCGCGACCTGCGCGCCGAGCGAGCGCAGCTGGCGCCGCCGATGCCCGCGCCGCCGCCGCCGATGCCGCTGGCCGCCCCGCCGCCCGCGAAGGAGGCCGCGGCCAAGCCGATCGAGGCGCCCCGGAAGCTGCTGAAGCCCGCGGCGCCGGTGGCGACCGTGCCCGCGTCGCCTGCGCCGCTCGGCAAGGCCAAGGCCGAGGCGGCGAAGATGCCTGCGGCCGGGCCCGTCGCACCGGCGATCGTCGCCGGCGTGCGCGCCAAGGATGCCGACGACAAGAAGGCCGACCGCCGCTTCGATGGCGCCCAGCGCGCAGCGCTTCGCCAGGACATGGCCGCCGGCCGCGCGGTCGGCGCCCTCGAGCAGGCCAGCGGCTGGGCCCCGGTCCGCGTGTTCCCCGTGCCGCAGTACGCGCGCGGCTACGACGGCCCGCGCACCGACTTCCGCGAGACCGTGTACTGGAACCCCACCGTCGAGACCAACGCCGACGGCGACGCCGAGGTCGCGTTCGCAGCCTCCGATGCCGTCACCGCGTTCCGCGCCACCGCCGAGGGCTTCTCGTCGGCCGGCGTCGCGGGCTCGGGCCAGGCCACGTTCCAGTCCAAGCGCCCACTCACGCTCGACGCGCACATGCCCGTCGAGGTGACGTCGGGCGACACCGTGCACCTGCCGGTGACGTTCACCAACGAGACCGGCGAGCCGGTCGATGCCAAGCTCGCGGCGACGTTCGGCAGCGCGTTCAAGCTGTCGGGTGCGGCCGTGCCGTCGACGATCCACCTGGGGCCGCACGACAAGCAGAGCGTGCTGTTCGCGCTCGACGTGGTCGCGACCGACGGCACCGCCGACGTCGACATCCAGCTCACCGCGCGCGGCCTGTCGGATCAGATCAAGCGCCAGATCCGCGTGGTGCCGCGCGGCTTCCCGGTCGAGGCCGCCGCCTCGGGCACCGCGCGCCGCGGCCAGCCGTCGCGCCACACCCTCGACCTCGCCGGTGCGCTGCCCGGCTCGATCCGCGCCACCGTCACGATGTATCCGTCGCCGGTCGCGGCGATGGCCAAGGGCATGGAGGGCATGATCCGCGAGCCCGGCGGCTGCTTCGAGCAGACCTCGTCGACGAACTACCCCAATATCATGATCCTCGGCTATCTGAATTCGACCAGCGACGGCGGCGGCGCCGACCCGGCGCTGGTGCAGAAGACCCAGGGCGTCATCGATCGCGGCTACAAGCTGCTCACCGGTTACGAGACCACCGAGAAGGGCTACGAGTGGTTCGGTCACTCGCCCGGCCACGAGGCGCTGACCGCGTACGGCCTCATGGAGTTCGCCGACATGGCCAAGGTCTACGACGTGGATCGCAAGATGCTCGAGCGCACGGCGGACTGGCTGATGAGCCGGCGCGATCAGCAGGGCGGCTTCTTGCGCAGCGCGCAGGCGCTCGATTCGTTCGGCCGCGCGAACCCGACGACGACCAACGCGTACATCATGTGGGCGCTCGCCGAGGCGGGGCGCACCGGCGCGCTCGCCAAGGAGCTCGCGGTGCAGAAGACGCTCGGCGGCGAGACCGCGGATCCATACCTGCTCGCGCTCGCCGCCAACACCAGCCTCGCGGCCGCGCCCAGGGCGCCCGACGGCGCGGCGATGGCCAAGCGGCTCGCGGCGCTGCAGGGCAAGGACGGCAGCTTCCCGGGTGCCAAGGAGACGATCACGATGTCGGGCGGCGAGTCGCTCGTCATCGAGACCACGTCGCTCGCCGTGCTCGCGCTGCTCAAGGCGTCGCCGCACAGCGAGTACGAGAGCCAGATCCGCGCCGGCGTCGACTGGCTCAACGGCAAGCGCGGCGGCTACGGCGCGTGGGGCAACACCCAGGCGACGATCCTCGGCCTCAAGGCGCTGACCGCGTACACCGAGCACGCGCGCCAGATCTCGGCGCCGGGCAGCGCGACCTTGGTCGTCAACGGCAAGGAGGCCGGCTCGATCAGCTTCGACAAGGGCCGGCGCGACGCGCTGGTGTGGGACGACCTGGCGGGCAAGCTCCGCCCGGGCCAGAACACGATCGAGCTCGTGCTCGACAGCGCGGCGCAGCTGCCGTACTCGATCGCGATCGAGTATCGCTCGGCGCAGCCGGCCTCGTCGCCGCGCACCAAGGTCTCGGTGACGACCAAGCTGCTCAAGACCCAGGCCAGGATGGGCGAGGGCGTCACCTTGCGCGCGCACGTCGAGAACACCACCGCCGCCGGCGTGCCGATGACGCTCGCCCGCATCGGGCTTCCCGGGGGCATGGTGTTCCAGACCTGGCAGCTCAAGGAGCTGCGCGACAAGGGCCTGATCGACTTCTACGAGACCCGGCCGCGCGAGGTCATCCTGTACTGGAGGGCGCTGCCACCATCGGCGAAGAAGGACGTCGACCTGAACCTCCTGGCCGCCGTTCCCGGGACCTACGAGGCGCCCGCGAGCTCCGCGTACCTCTATTACACCGCCGAGGACAAGGCGTGGGCGCAGCCGGTCGCGATCGCGATCGCAAGCCCCGGCTCTGCCAGGGCGCGCAGCACTCCCGGAGGGAGTGCGGAGTCGACCGATCGCTGATAGCGTTGCGCGATGTCGAAGCTGCTTTACGCGCTCGCCCTCACGTGCGCCCTGGGTTGTCGCTCGGACCGGGTCGCAGGTGGTGCCAACGAGAGCAACGCGCCGCGTGCGCCCGCGGGCCAGGGCGCGGCAGCCACTGAACCTGCGGCGCCCGCGCCCGCCACCGCGGAATCCAGTGACAAGCCGGCGCGGCCCGATCCCGAGCTCGCGCACGACCAGGAGGAGTACGTCGAGGATGTCATGGCGTTTGCGCACTCCACGCACGACGAGGTCCGCGCGCGCATGAAGCGCGGCTCGGAGCCGCTCAAGGACGAGTGGAACAGCTGGGAGAAGCAGGGCCCGATGACGCCCGAGCGGACCACGCAGTTCTACAAGCAGACGACCAACTACATCTACGAGCTCGCCGAGTGGCACCTGTTCGTGCCCAGCAAGCGCGAGAGTGACCTGGCGCTGTTCGACAACATGCGCGCCAAGCACCCCAAGAACATCCTCGACTTCGGCGGCGGCGTCGGCCTGCTCGCGCTGCCGCTCGCGCGCGCCGGCCACGACGTGACCCTGGCCGACCTCGACTCGACGACGCTCAAGTTCGCGGTGTTCCGCGCCGAGCGCCACAACGTGAAGCTCAAGATCTGGAAGTCCGACGTCGAGCCCGCGCCCCC
>DATIPJ010000887.1:0-9945 GCA_035472155.1 Kofleriaceae bacterium | reverse complement strand
CGCGATGCGATCGCCGGCGACCTCGAGCGCGCAGATCGACGACCGCGTGTCGCCGAACGTCCCGTTCTCCGACGTGATCGATGCGATCAGCTCCTGGCGCCGCACGACGTGGTCGCGCAGGTACGCGTCGAAGAAGGGCGTGCCGGCGCCGTGGCGCGCGAGGCACGCCACCTGGATGTGGTGCATCGCGAGGATCATCGCGGCGCTGCCGCAGCCCTGCGCGAGCGCGGCGCACTGGCGGCCGAGTTCGAGCATGCCCGCGCCGTGTCCGCCGTGCGACCGTGGCACCGCGGCCGACAACAGCTTCGCCTCCTTCAGGGCGGCGAACGCCTCGCGCGGAAACCGCGCAGCGCTGTCGACCTCCGCGGCATGCTTCGCCGCGACCTCGGCGGCGATCCGCGCGGTCGCGGTGACAAGCTCGCTGGTTCGGGCCATGGTGACTCGATCCCAGGGCACTGCGCGTGCCAGGGCCCGCGCCCAGGGCCTACGCGGGGTTGGGGTGTCGACCTTGGGTGTCGTCTCCCCGAGACGTAACCTTGGGTTTACAGCGGCCCGCGGTCACGGCAGGCATGCGAGATGCTTCAGGATCCGGTCAGCTCCTGTAGTAGTGCTCGGGATCGTCGATGAGCCAGCAGCGCGGCGTCTGGTGCTTGGACTTCGTGCGGATGCTCGCCCACTCTTCCGGGCTCCACTCGAAGGTCGGCTTGAGGATGTCGCCGTTCGACATCTGGTAGCCGTAGTTGCACTTGTTGTACTTGACCTCGAGCGCACGCAGCCGCTGATCGAGGCCAGTGTAGTTGTCCTTCAGCCCAGGGAACGCCGGGTGGTTCTTGCAAGGCGCGCAGTCCTCGCTTCCGCCCTTCTGTCCGTAGCCGTAATAGGAGATCAAGTTCGTGCGGACGAAGCCGAGGTCCTTCGTGCTCGTGATCTCGCCGCTGTTGAGCCCCTTGTCGAGCTTGGCCAGCTCGACATCGATCCGCTCGCCGAGCTTCTTCATGTTCTGCAGCGAGACCGGCAGCTCGGTGGCCTTGTCGTACTTGTCGGCGACGTTGCCGCCGCCGCTGCTGCTCGGCACCTTGCTGCCCGAGATCATGCTGCACGCGGCGAGTGGGAGGAGGATGAGGAGGAGGGAGTGATGACGCGACATGTGCGCGTGCATCGCAAGCGCCGGACCGCGCGTGAGAAGTCACAGACGATGGCGAAGTGCGCGAGATCCAGCGCGCCATGCCCACGCCGCCACGAAGGGAGGATTCAGATCTGTATCGCCTGGCTCCGTTACACGTGTGTCGTCGATGTGGCTATCGCGCGGACTCGGCTTGCTGCGCCGCTTCCACGCAGCGCGATCCGCCGCTCACCTCGCAGGCGGCATAGGCGCGAGAGCCGCGGGCGCGCGGATAGTCCGGCGATCGCCGCAGTAGCTGCTCGATCGCGGCGAGCTCGCCGGCGTGGTCGCCGATCTGATGATGCGCCAGGGCCAGGTAGTACCAGGCGTCGGGCGGATACGGCGGGAGCATGGTCGCTCGCTCTGCCTGGCCGATGGCGCCGACGACGTCGCCGCTCTGCAAGAGCGCCCACGCGAGCGCCGTCGCGATGCGGCCCGATCGCGGATCGGCTCGCTGGGCGATCGCGAGCGCGTCGCGCGCCTCGATCCAGCTTCCGCGGCGGCCGGCCGCGATGGCGCGGCTGAGGTTCGCGTCGGCGTCGTCGGGGTTGACGCGGAGGGCGGCGGCGAAGATCGCATCGTCGCTCTGCCAGTCGGGCAGCCGCGCCTCGAGCCGGATGAGGCCGCCGAGGGTCGCGAGCCCGACCACGACCGGGGCGCCCCATCGCGCGAGCGCGCGCTTCGCAGCGAGCGAAGCCGCAAGAAGGTCGCCGGCCAGCAGCGCGAGCCCGATCGACGGAAGGTAGAAGTAGCGCTCGGGGACCTGGCCAAACTTGGCGATCGCCACCGCGGCCGGGATGAGCCCGGCGAGGAACACGGCAACGGGCAGCGCGAGGCGGCGGCGCCGGACGGCGGCGGCCACCAGCGCAACGACCACCGCGCCGCCAATCGCGATCCCGAGCACGCCTCCCGACGCGTAGGGGTGACCGATCGTGAGCGGCGGCGCGACGATCGCGCGCGCGAAATAGATGCGCACGGCGTCGAGGAACACCACCGGCAGCACGTGCAGCGGCGGCAGCTCGAAGCCGGGGAGCCCGAGCGCGGCACGCGCCGCCCACCAGGCTGCGATGGCGCACCCCACGGCCGCCCAGCGCGGGGCCGCGGCTGCGGGGCGCCGACCGTCGGCCCGGTCCATCGCCACCACCGCGATCAGCATGGCGCCGAAGCCATCCTTCGAGAGCAGCCCGGCGAGGAACAACAGGCCATGCAGTGCCGCTCGCCCGATCCCAGCGCGCCATGGAAGCGCCAGCAGCGCCACGAGCGCGACGCCGCAGAGCAGCTCGTAGCGGCACGAGATCCACGCGACCGTCTCGACGTTCTCGGGATGAAAGCTCCACCACGCGGCCGCGAGCGCGGGGCCGAGAAGGCTCGCGCCGTCGCTGCGGCGACGCAGCAGCACCACGGCCAGGAGCCCGGTCGCGAGGCCGTGCAGCAGGAGGTTCCCGACGTGCAATGCGCGCGGCGCGTCGCCCACGCGGGTATCGAGCCAGTACGAGGCGAGCGCGAGCGGCCGCCAGTACGGGCTCGCCTCGAGGCGCGGCGCGGCCTGGCGGTAGAGATCGGTGGCGACCGCACGGCGCAGGCCGTCGAGGTCCTCGAGCGCCGGGCTCGGCGCCACCAGATTCATGTCGTCCCAGACCCAGCCGGCGGAAACGACCGGCAGGTAGGCGGCCGCGCCGCACAGCGCCAGAGCGATCGCGACCACGGCTCGGCGCTGCCAGTCCTTCACGACAAGGAGTTTGCCGGAAAGCCAATCATCGTGCGGTTCTGGCGGCGCGCGATCCGCGCGGAGAAGATCGAGCGGCGCCATCGTTGTTCCTGGCAAGGGCGGGCAACGCAAGAGGTCGCGGCGCATGGACGTATTGATTGTCGAAGACGACGCCGCGCTCGGCGACGTGGTGGCCGTGCACCTCGCCGCCGAGGGCTGGCGATTGCGGCGCGTCACCGACGGTGACGCGGCCCTGGCGGCGTGCGCCGAGCAGCTGCCCGATCTCGTCGTGCTCGACGTGATGCTCCCGAAGCGCTCGGGGCTGGAGGTCTGCGCCGCGCTGCGCGCGCTGTATCACCCGTCGCCGGGAGTGGTGATGGTCACGGCGCGCGACACCGAGCTCGACGTGATCCTGGGCTTCGAGGTCGGCGCGGATGACTACGTGCTCAAGCCGTTCCGGCCGCGCGAGCTGGTCGCCCGCGTCCGCGCGCTCCAGCGCCGCCTGGGCCGGGGCGTCGCCGCGCTGCCGGCCGCCGGTGCTCCGCGCACCACGGGCAGCGTGATCGCCCACGGCGAGCTCCGGATCGACGCCGACGCGCGGCGGGCCAGCGTCGGGGAGCTCGCGCTGCGGCTGACACCGACCGAGTTCGAGCTCCTGCTGCTGCTCGCGCGCACGCCCGATCGCGCGTGGTCGCGCAAGGAGCTGCTCGAGCAGGTGTTCGAATCGACGCACGAAGGCTACTCGCGCAACGTCGACTCGCACGTGATGCGGCTGCGCAAGAAGATCGAGCTCGCGGGGATCAGGCCAGCGCCGATCCGCACGGTCCAGGGCACCGGCTATCGCTTCGAGGTCGCATGAGGAAGCCGTGGTGGACGATCGCGCGCAAGGCGCTGGCGACCGCGTCGAGCCTGTCGCTGCTCGCCGGTCTCGCGCAGTGGATCGGCCTGGGCCGCCCGGTCGGCGGGATCCATGCGATCCTGGCGATCGGCCTGCCGCTCTCGGGCTGCGTGCTCGCGAGCTACCTGTTCGCCAAGGTCGTCGTCGGCGTGCGCTCGCGCATCATCGCACAGGCCTACCAGCGGATCGCCGCCGGCGACTTCAAGGCCGACCTGCCCTATTCGTTCTTCGGCGAGATGCAGATCGTGCGCGACATGTTCCGCACGATGGCGCGCTCGCTCGACGAGCTGACCACGAGCCTGCAGGATGCCGATGACCAGCGCCGCCGGCTGTTCGCCGATCTCGCGCACGAGCTCGCCACGCCGACCTCGACGGTGCTCGGCATCGCCGAGGCGCTCGCCCATCCCGAGCGGTTCCCCGCGCACGATCCGCCGCGCCTGCTCGTACACCTCGAGCGTGAAGCGACCCGCCTGACCCGGCTGATCGGCGACGTCCGCGACCTGGCGCACCTCGATGATCCCGAGACCTGTCTCGAGCCCGAGCGCGTGGATGTCTCGTCCCTGGCCAGGCTGGCGGTGGAACGCGCCGAGGTGATCGCGTCGGGCCGGGTCTCGTTCGCATGCCGCGCCGAGCCAGCGGCGGTCACCGTCGATGCCACGCGCATCGATCAGGCGCTGGCGAATCTGCTCTCCAATGCGCTGCGCTATACCCCGTCGGGCGGGCAGATCGCGGTCGACGTCGAGCACGTCGCGGCGGGCGTGCAGCTCACCGTCGAGGATTCGGGCACCGGGGTGCCCGACGACGTCCTGCCGCGGCTCGGACAGCGCCTCCTGCGCCTGGATCCCTCGCGCAACCGCATGACCGGCGGCAGCGGCCTCGGGCTCTCGATCGTCTCGGCGATCGTCAAGCGCCACGATGGAACGCTGCAGTTCGCGCACGCGGCGCTCGGCGGACTGCGCGTCGTCATGACGCTGCCCGCCGCGCCCACATGATCGCCACCGTTTCTCCATATCATCGCGACAGCATTTCTCGCCGCACCCCCGTAATCCTGGTCATCAGTCGCGGAGAAGAGCAGTCCCGCTCTCGAGCGACCGACTTGGAAGGGGAATTGCAATCATGGGGAATACGAGTAGCACCCTGGTACGAATGGCGATCTCAGCACTGGCGATCACCGCTGGATGCGCGACCGAGGAACCTGATCCGGCGGCATCGAGCGACGAGAGCGAGATCGTGACGCCGCTGCCGGAGGACATCGCGATCCAGGTCCCGGGCTCGAACAGCTGTGTCGATGTGGCCAATTACAGCATGTCCAATGGCGGGCCGATCCATCAGTGGAGCTGCCACTACGACGCCAATCAGCTGTGGCGCTTCACCGCGGTGGGTGCAGAAGGCGAGGCCGTCTACGTGATCACGTCGCGCCTGAGCGGCCTCGCGCTCGACGTCACCGCCGTGAGCACGGCGTCGGGCGCACCCATCCAGCAGTGGGGCTACGGCGGCGGCAACAACCAGAAGTTCCGCGTGATCGACCTCGGCAATGGCAAGTTCCAGCTCAGGGCCGTGCACAGCGGCATGTGCATGTCGGTCACCAACACCGGCACGGACGCCGACCGCGATCTCGGCGTGCTGTTTCGCCAGTACCCGTGCGCTGTGTCAGATTGGCATCAGCAGTTCGCGTTCAAGCGTCGCGGCACGCTTCAGCAGAAGGCGCTGGTCGTGCTGCTCCAGAACGGCGGCTACACCGGCGGCCTGCCGTTCAACCCCGGCTTCGACATCGCGACCGGCCTTCGCTTCCAGTGCGACAGCCACGTCGTGGACCTGGGTCTGGGCGCGAGCATCGGAGACGCGATCCGGGCGATCGGCCTGCCGACCTTCGACCGCTGCTTGAGCCCTGCAAACTGGTCGGTCACGACCCTCACGCGGCATTACACCGCCGCCGAGCTTGTCCGTGACATGACCAACTTCGTCGCCGAATCGATCGGCATTGCGACGGTCTATGGGTCGGGTGCCGCGGATCGCTATTCCAAGATCGTCATTCTGCAGGATAACGATCTTCGCGCATCCAAGGTTCGCGCCCAGCTGCAGGCGCTGGCGTCGTCCTATCTCATCGATGTTCATGTGCTCGCGCACGGCAACTCGACCAGCTTCGGCCTCAACGGCGAGATGAACGACGCCGACCTGCGCGGTCTGCGCACCATCGCAGGCCTCTCCCTGCGCTCGGTGTTCCAGCAGAACTGCAACGGCAGCGGCCTCAACAGCGCGTGGCTGTACGCCGGAGCGCAGGTCGTGACCGGCACGGCGGGGATCAACTCGATGCCGGTCGCCTACGGGCCGTTCATTCGGCGCTGGGTCGCCGGTGAGACGTTCTTCGATGCCGTGCAGCAGTCCTACAACGACGTGGCGCCGATGCACCAGGCCGCGTACCGCTTCATCGACATCTACGACGAAGGTGCATCCCAGCCGCGCAATCCAGCGGAGTACAGCCTGACCGGCGGCCTCAGCCCCGACGACGAGCTGAACGGCAGCATCCAGATCGTCCAGGGCAACGGCGCACTCGTGCTCTGACCTGCGCGCGACTCACTTCTGCCGCGGTGACTCGAGGTCGCGACCCGGCGGCGCGACGCCCGCGCGCAGCTGCGCAACGCGCTCGAGGAGCGCGCGCATCGCATTGCGGACCTCGACGAACAGGTCGGGATCGCGGTCCAGGTCGTCGTGGCTGGTCGCGTACGGCCGGTAGTAGCCGATGTAGCGATCGAAGCTGCCGACGGCCCCGGCGGGCTCGAGCGCCATCTCGACCAGCCAGTCGTGGAGGTTGCGCCGCAAGGTATCGGCGCCTTCCGTGTCGCCGTGGGCGATGACCGAGAACGCGCGGCCCGCGAGGTGGCGTGGATAGGACCAGCCCGCGAGCTCGAGGGCCTTGGCTTCCGCCGGGGTCTTGCCATGCGTGGTCGTCGGATCGGGATTGCCGCCGTCGGCACACACCAGACGATCGATCATGAGCTTCAGCGGAGAGGGTGCCTGATACCAGTACACGGCGGTGACGATCGCGATGCCATGGGCGGCGACCCACATCGGGTAGATTTCATTCATCCAGTCCGGCGTCTGGCCGAGGCCGTGGTTCGGGTAGCAGGAGCACGGCCAGTGGCACAGCGGCATGGCAGTCGACACGCACGCCTTGCATGGATGAATGACGCGGCCGTACTCGGCCGTGATGCGCGAGAGGTCGAGCAGCGAGACGTCTGCCCCGCGGCCGCTCAGCTCGGTGCAGGCAGCGTCGACCAGGCGCTGGGTCTTGCTCTGCTCGCCCGGACAGGTGTGCTCGTTGCGCGCGGCCCCGGCCACGACCAGGATGCGCGGGGGTCCCGGCGCATCATGCTGCCGCTGCGCAGCGTGGATCGCATCGCGCGCCGCGAGCCAGTCGACCGACAGCTCGTAGCTCGGGTCCGCAAAACCCGGTCCCGCTATGCGCGTGCGCGGCGCCTTTCTGTGGTTGGAGTACGCATCCCACGCGACGCGCTCGACGGCATCGAGCTCGGCGGCCACCGCGTCGTAGGCCGGGTCGACGAAGCGCTCGCGGAACCGCTGGCGAAACTGATCGCGCGTGAGCTCCACGCTCGGAGCACCTTTACGAACGGTGGGCCCAGACGCTGCCATGGGCTCTACATGTTGCGGCGGTACTGGCCGCCGACCTCGTAGAGCGCACGGGATAGCTGGCCCAGCGTGCACACCTTGCACGCCTCCATCAGGGCCGTGAACACGTTCTGGCCATCGAGGGCTGCGCGCTGGACGCCGTCGAGCGCCGCGGGCGCGGTCGCCTCGTTGCGCTTCCAGAACGCGTCGCGCGCCTCGATCGCATAGAGCTTCTCGTCGCGCGTCGCCCGGATGACCTCGGGCGGCTGCACGGTGGGGCTTCCCTTGGGATCGAGGAAGGTGTTGACGCCGATCAGCGGCAGCGTGCCGTCGTGCTTGAGCATCTCGTAGTAGAGAGACTCTTCCTGGATCTTGGAGCGCTGATACATGCGCTCCATCGCGCCGAGCACGCCGCCGCGCTCGCTGATCGAGCGGAACTCGGCGAGCACTGCCGCCTCGACCATGTCGGTCAGCTGCTCGATGATGAACGAGCCCTGGTTGGGATTCTCGTTCTTGGACAGGCCGAACTCCTTGTTGATCACGAGCTGGATCGCGAGCGCGCGGCGCACGCTCTCCTCGGTCGGAGTCGTGATCGCCTCGTCGTAGGCATTGGTGTGGAGCGAATTACAGTTGTCGTTGAGCGCGAGCAGCGCCTGGAGGGTCGTGCGGATATCGTTGAACGCGATCTCCTGCGCGTGGAGCGACCGGCCGCTGGTCTGGATGTGGTACTTGAGCTTCTGCGAGCGCTCGTTGCCTTCGTACTTGTCGCGCATCGCCTTGGCCCAGATCCGGCGCGCGACGCGGCCGAGCACGGCGTACTCCGGGTCCATGCCGTTCGAGAAGAAGAACGACAGGTTGGGCGCGAAGTCATCGATATGCATGCCGCGCGACAGGTAGTACTCGACGAAGGTGAACCCATTGGCGAGCGTGAACGCGAGCTGGCTGATCGGATTCGCGCCGGCCTCGGCGATGTGATAGCCGCTGATCGAAACCGAGTAGAAATTCCGGATCTTCTGGTCAATGAAGTACTGTTGGACATCGCCCATCATGCGTAGAGCGAACTCAGTCGAGAAGATGCACGTGTTCTGCGCCTGATCCTCCTTGAGGATGTCGGCCTGCACCGTGCCGCGCACCTGCGAGAGCGTCGCCGCGCGGATCTTCTCGTAGGTCTCGCGCGGCAGCACCTCGTCGCCCGAGACACCGAGGAGCGCGAGCCCAAGGCCGTCGTTGCCGTCGGGGATCACGCCCTGATAGCGCGGCCGCGGCACCCCCCGGGCGGCGTACAGCGCGTCGATCTTGGCGTCGATCTCGGCGGTCTTGCTCTGCTGCTTGATCCACTTCTCGCAGTGCTGGTCGATCGCCGCGTTGAGGAAGAACCCGAGCAGCATCGGCGCCGGGCCATTGATCGTCATCGACACCGAGGTCGCGGGGTCCGCGAGGTCGAAGCCGGAGTACAGCTTCTTCGCGTCATCGACGCTGGCGATCGACACGCCGGAGTTGCCGACCTTGCCGTAGATATCGGGCCGGTGATCGGGATCCGAGCCGTAGAGCGTGACGGAGTCGAAGGCGGTCGATAGCCGCTTGGCCGGTAGCCCGCGCGATACGTAGTGGAAGCGCTTGTTGGTGCGCTCTGCCCCGCCCTCGCCGGCGAACATGCGGGCCGGGTCCTCGCCCTCGCGCTTGAGCGGGAACACGCCGGCGGTGTACGGGAACTGGCCCGGCGGCGCCTCGCGCAGCAGCCAGGTCAGAATGTCGCCCCAGTCCTCGTAGGTCGGCAGCGTGACCTTGGGGATCTTGAGGTGCGAGAGCGACTCGCTCGTGAGGTCGAGCTCGATCACCTTGTCGCGGACCTGGAACTGGTACTTCGCGGCCGCGTAGCGCCGCTTCATCGCGGGCCACTCGGCCAGCAGGTGCTTGGACTCCGCGGTGAGCCGCGCCTCGAGCTCCTGGTAGAGGGCGACCAGCTCGGCGACGAACGCCGGCTCGCCCTGCACGACCTGGGTGACCTGCACGCTGTCGTCGGTGGTGCGCGGCTCGACGATCTCGAGGCGCGTCTTGCCGATGTTGGCGCGCAGCGCCTCGATCGTGCCGTGCAGCTGGTACATCCGGCGCGCGATCGCGGCCTGGGCGCGGACCTGCGCGTCATTGGCATCGCAGGTCTCGGCGATCTCGGCGAGGTAGCGCGTGCGCTCGGGCGGGATGATCCATTTCTTCTCGCTCATGCCGCCGGTGATCTCGTAGCGCGTGCGCAGATCGACGCCGGTGCGCGCGACCAGCAGGTTCATCAACGCGCGGTACAGCGTGTTCATGCCCGGATCGTTGAACTGCGACGCCATCGTGCCGTAGACCGGCAGCTCGTCGTCGGGCTTGGCGAACAGGTTGTGGTTGCGCTTGTACTGCTTGCGGACATCGCGCAGCGCATCGAGCGAGCCGCGCTTGTCGAACTTGTTGATCGCGATCGCGTCGGCGAAGTCGAGCATGTCGATCTTCTCGAGCTGGCTCGCGGCGCCGAACTCGGGCGTCATGACATAGAGAGAGCGGTCCGCCACC
>DATIPJ010000886.1:0-1784 GCA_035472155.1 Kofleriaceae bacterium | reverse complement strand
ACGAGGTGCTCGACGACCTCAGCGACGAGCTGCGCGACGCCGAGGTCACGCTCGAGGTCGCCGACTGCGCGGCGGCGTGCTCGCCCGGGGTGCTCGCGCAGCTCGTGCGCAACCTCCTGACCAACGCGATCAAGTATCGCGGGGCCGATCGCCGCCTGCTCGTGCAGATCGATGCCCGGTCGCATGCCGAGCGGGTCGAGATCGTCGTGGCCGACAATGGCGTCGGCATGACCGGCGAAGCCGTGCGGCATGCCTTCGATCCGTTCTATCGCGCGAGCACCGCGCGCGGGATCCCGGGCAACGGGCTCGGGCTGGCGATCGTCAAGCGCACGCTCGACGCGATGGGCGGCGACTGCCAGCTGGTCTCGACGCCCAACCAGGGCACGCGGGTCACGCTGCGGCTGCCGGCCGCCGGCTCCGCGGGTGCGCAGCGCCACGTCTAGCCGGCGCGCGATCAGGCGCGCAGGATGCGCGCGAGGGCGAGGTCGAACCGGTCGCGCGCGAGCTCGATCAGCCGGTCGAGCTCGGGCGGCTCGAGGGCGAGCCGGGTCGCGAGGCCGCGCCGGGTATCGCGCAGCATCCGCTCGCGCAGCCGGGCGAGCTGGCGGCTCACCGCGCCGGGCTGGCTGCAGAACAGCCGCGCGAGTTGCTCGACGGGCAGGCCGCGCGCGTGGTGGAAGCGCAGCAGGTTGCGGTCGCTGAGCTCGAGGCGATCGAAGCTGTCGGTCAGCGCGTCGCGAAACGCCGCCTCGACGCCGCTGACCAGGCGCGTGATCGCCAGCTCGGGCGGGTTGGACGGCGACGCCATCATGTGGATGCAACACCACGCGTCCGGCGGTTGTTCCACTTTTGCCGCGCCCGGGTCAGGCGAGCTTTCGGTACAAGGTGCGACGGTCGATCCCGAGGATGCGCGCCGCCCGCGACACGTTGCCGCCGTTGGCGTCGAGCACACGCCGGATGTAGCCGCGCTCGACCTCGGCGAGCGGCAGCTGGCGTTCGGCGGCGCTCGCGAGCAGGTCGCCCGTCGGGTCGCTCCTGGGATCGCTCGGGCCACGCGCAGGCAGGTCGCGGACGTCGTCGAGGACGATCGTGTCGTGGTCGGTCAGCGCGACCGCGCGCTCGACGACGTTGGCCAGCTCGCGCACGTTGCCGGGCCAGTCGTGGCGGCACAGCCAGCGCACGGCGTCGTCGGTGATGCCGATCGGGCTCGAGCCGCCGCGCGCGGCCCGCGCCAGCAGTGTGTGGACGAGCTCGGGGATGTCGCCGGCGCGCTCGCGCAGCGGCGGCATCTCGATCCGGATCACGTTGAGCCGGAAGAACAGGTCGAGCCGGAACTGGTTGGCGGCGACCGCGTCGTCGATCGCGCGGTTGGTCGCCGCGATCACGCGGGCGTCGATCGCGGTCTCGCCGCCGCCGACCGGCCGCACGCGCGACGACTCGAGCACCTGGAGCAGCTTGCTCTGAATGTCGAGCGGCATCTCGGCCACCTCGTCGAGGAAAATCGTCCCGCCCGAGGCCTCGACGAACAGGCCGTCGCGCGACTCGCGCGCATCGGTGAACGCGCCGCGCCGCACGCCGAACAGCTCGGCCTCGACCAGCCCGCTCGGCAGGGCCGCGCAGTTGACGTGGACGAACGGCCCGCTCGCGCGCCCGCTGCGATCGTGGATCCAGCGCGCCAGCGCACCCTTGCCGGTGCCGCTCTCGCCGGTGACCAGCACGCTCGCGTTCGAGCGCGCCGCGCGCCGGGCGATGCCCGTGACCTTGACCATGGCCGGGCTGCCGGC
>DATIPJ010000885.1:0-6290 GCA_035472155.1 Kofleriaceae bacterium | reverse complement strand
GATCAGGTCGTCGAGGGGGGCGGCCCACGCGCGGCCGTGCGCCTTGACCAGCTCGTCCTCGCGGCGCAGCAGCTTGGGGTCGCGCTCGCCGCGCGCTTTCTTGTCGGCGAGCTCGAGCTGGACCCGGATCAGCTCGCCGTGCGGATCGCCCTTGCCGTCGTAGTGTGCGGCGAGCGCCCGGCGCAGCGCCGGGTCGTTGGGCTCGGCGAGGATCGCCGCGTAGAGCTCGTGCTCGTCACTCATGGACCCATCGCAGGATGTACCACGCCGCCTTCGCGTCGGGCACGGCCATCACTCGCCGCCGCCATGGCCGGTCTCGGGGTCGGGGTTATAGCTGTCGTAGACCCGACGCGGATGGCTCTGCGAGCCACCGCTGTTGTGGAGCCGCAGCGATGGATCGTTGGGGTCGATCGCGGTCGCCGGATCGACCGGCGGGACGGCGAGGCCGAGCCGGGTCAGGTACTCCTGCGCGAGCTGCAGCGCGATCTGCGAGTACTCGTTGGAGTAGCTGCCGCCGACGTCGGAGTGCGAGCCCGGCAGCTCGACCTCGGTGATCCGGTCGTCGGCCCCGGGGTACGTCGAGTCGACCGCGCTCGACAGCGGGAACAGCCGGCAATGCTCGCCGCCGGCGGTGATGAGCAGGACGTTCTCCGCGTTCTGCGGGATCGTGAGGTCGAGCCCCGGGTTGAGGTTGGTGCCGGGGATACCGACCGAGCCGACGGTGTCGAACAGGATCATCGCGCCGATCCGCGGCGTGTCGTGGTAGCGCGTCCGCTGGCCGAGCGCGTTGCGGGGCGACGTCAGATCGGGCACGCCGCGCCGGTTGAGCTCGTTGACGAATGCGCGCGCGGCCGTGGCGCCGCGGCTGAACCCGCTGGTGATCAGCACGATCTCCGCCTCGGGGTTGGCGGCGCGCTGCCGGTTGATCTCGGCGACCAGGTTGTCGTACGCGTGGTTGATGCGGTTGGAGATGCCCGCACCTGACAGCCCGCCGAACGGCAGGGTCGGCAGGCTGGTGGCCACGCCGACCTGGTAGTCGCTGTTGCCCTGGAACATCGCCTCGAGCAGCGCGGGGTTGGTGTCGTAGATCATCGCGTCGCGGTCGTTGCAGGTGCCGTCGAAGCTGATCTCGAGCTGGACGAGGTTGGGGTCGGGGTTGTCACTGTCGCGGATCGGCGCCACCCGCATCGAGGCGATCCGCTCCATCGCGTCGCGCACCTGCTGGCGGTCGGCCTCGCTCAGCGGGCGGCTGCGCTTCGCGTCCTTGAGGGCCTTCTTGCGGACCTTGGGATCGTTGGGGTTGGAGCTGCGCGCGATGACGTCGTCGTAGTACGCCTGCTGGTGCGGCTCCAGCCGCGCGACCCGCTGGTCGATGCGGTCCGGCCGATAGGTCGGCCGCGGCGCGTCGGAGGACAAGAGGTGCGGTGCGACGGTGACCAGGCGCTGGAGCAGGGCCGGGTCGGCCTCGGCGAGCAGCGCGAGCCGGCGCCGGGCGTCGGGCCCGGTGATGCCGAGGCCGTCGAGCAGCTGGCGCAGATCGGTCTCGGCCGACCGGGTGGCATCGGCGTGGTCGGGGGCGTGAGGGGCGGCGAGCATCTGGTCGACCAGGACGCGGATCTCGGCGTAGCGGCCGAGCAGGTGCGTGGTGATCTGATCGGGCTGGTCGTCGGAGTTGTCGCGGTGGACGCCGTCGGCGTCGCGGCGGCCGGCGTTGATCTCGGCGAGCTCGTGCGCCGCGGCGCGGACCACGTCCTGATCGCGCGCGCGGCTCGACACGGTGACCACGTAGTTGTCGCCGTCGAGCTCGAAGCTCGCGACCGAGCCGTCGCGCGGCGTGCCGATCCGGAGCTCGACGGTCTGGCCATTGGCAAGCGTGAACGTCCGGGTCGCGGGATCGTAGTGGGCGCCCTCGGGGCGGATCAGCCGCAGGTGGTCGTTGACCATGCCGGACATCCCGTCCGGCGTCAGGCTGGGCCCGCGACGGGCGTCGCCGCGGAAGTCGCCCATGTTGCTCGCGGTGCCGCCCATATCGACCTCGGGCGTCGCGCCGGCGGGCGCCGGGCCGGTGGGCGCCGGTCCGGTGGGGTTCGGCGACGGGCCGCTCGTCGGATCGATGTCGCCGTTGTCGCTGCCGTCGTCGGGGCTGCCGTTGTTGCCCTCGTCGCGGCGGTGCGGCGCGAGGCTATCGACGAAGTCGCGGAATTCGGCCGGCGGCAGGCTGCCGATCCGATCGAGGTCGACGCTCGACATGCCGCGCAGGCGCGAGAACTCGGGCCAGGGCAGGGCCGAGAGCTGCGCGCGCGCCGGGTCGGAGACGCCCTCGAGGGCGAGCGAGCGGTTGGCCTCGGTGATCGTGCGGCCGCCGAACTCGACGGTGTCCGCGGTCGGCGAGTCGCCGGTGAGCTGGCCGATCTCGCGGGCCTGGCGGTCGCGCAACGTGTCGAGGTCATCGCGGCTGAGGTTGGGGCCCGCCGTCGCTGCGGCGCCGAACACGCGCACCGAGCCATCGGGGTTCTGGAGGGTGGGCGTGCCGTCGGGATCGAGGCCCATCGGCATGTCGCCGAGCAGCTGGCGCGACGACTGCTGATCGCCGTGCGCGCCGCTCGGGCTGCCCGCATCGAAGCCCATCGCGATCGCGACGCGGTTGTAGTGCACGTCGTAGGTCCCCTCGGGCCCATTGAACGTGACGACCACGCCGCGCGGATCGCCCGGGCGCATGCGGACGACCGGGTCGGTCGTCGGCGCGATGTTGGGATCGCCGAACGCGTCCTGCGTGCGGTCGGTCCCCCGCGTGACGCCCAGCCGCTCCTCGTTGTCGTGCCGCGTGCCGCTGCTGCCGGCCCAATCGACGTGGGCGGCGCCGACCTCGGTCGTGCTGTGGCGCGCGGCCCACGCACCGGTGAGCCCGAAGCTGTAGACCAGCACCCGGCCCTCGGGCGTGCCGCCGTCGCGGTGCTCGTTGAGCAGATCGTTGCCGCCGATCACGTCGCCGCGGTCGCGCAGGACGTCGAGGTGCTCGGGCGACAGGACGCCCGGGTTGGGCATGCGCGTCCCGCCCGGGCCGCTGGTGATGTCGACGTTGTTGGCGTAGACGTAGCGCGTGGTGCCGTCGGGGCCGGTGACCGGGACGCGATACGTGTAGCCGTTGTCGGGCCAGCTGCCGGGGTCGGCGCTGCCGCGGGTCTCGATCGTGCCGGCGCTGCCCGGGTAGGGCGCGATGCCCATCTGGTCGCGCGCGATGTCCATCGCGTCGTTGAGCTCGCCGATGTGGATGTACTCGCCCGGATCCTCGACGATGTGGCGGGTCGAGCCGGGGCCGTCGTCGCCGAACAGCGGGTGCGGTTCGTACGCGCCGGTGCGCTGGCCCCAGCGCGCGGCCGGGTTGCGCTGGCCGATCGGATCGGCGGTGCCCAGCATCAGCGTGCCCGGGAAGTCGAGGTTGCCGGGCAGCGTGGATGCGTTGGTGAGGCCGGCGATGCCCGAGCCGATCACGAGGCGGTCGACCGCTGGCGGATCGGCGTCGTGGACGCGCGCGATCAGGTCGTCCTGGCGCTGCTGGTTGCGCCCCCGCGCTTCGTCGGCGCGCGCGTGGGCCTCCTCGGCGCGGCGCCGGTTGTCGGCGCGATCGGTCACGCCCTGGCGGAGCTCGAGATCGGGGAACAGCTGCTCGAGCTCGGCGAGCCGGCCGTTGAGGTAATCCGCGTCGGTGCCGCCGAGCTGGAGCTGCTCGAGCAGCTCGCGCACGTTCTCGACCTCGCGGGTGCGCCGGTCGCTGTCGCCACGGCCGGTGTCCGCGCTGTGCGCCTGGTCGCCCTGCTGATCGCGCTGCGCGAGCGTGCGATCGTACTCCTCGATCTGGCGCATCGAATCGCGCAGCCGGGTCGCGGCGTCGCGGTCGGCCGGCGTGTACGGGCGCGGGTCGGCCGGCTGACCGGGCAGCACCGCCGATTCCGGCAGGTCGCGGCGGCTCGCGGTGCCGCGCGCGGCGTCGGGGTTTGCGCCCTGGGCCGTGAAGTCGTCGCGGCCGCGGTCGCGGCGTCCTGCGACGTCCATGCCGTCCTGCGACAGCCGCGAGGCCCATGCCGCGCGCGCCGCCTCGGGGCCCTGGTATCGATCGCTGGCGATCTGGTTGTAGATCCGGTTCGCGTCGTCGAACGTGCGGCGCTGCTCGGGGGTGATCGGCAGCGGGTGGCCGAGCTCGTCCTCGATCGCCTGACGGCGCGCCACCGTCGCCGGGTCATTGCCGAGCACGTCCATGTGGGCGAGCAGCGCGTCGATCTCGCCGGCGCGGCGCGGATCGGGATCGATCAGCAGAACGCGGAGCTCGGCGATCCGGCCGATGTCGTCGTGATGGAGCCCGTCGGCGCGAACGCCCGGGGTGTCGCCGTCCGAGTCGGGTGACTCGTGGCGCATGATCGACCCGATCTCGGCGACCTCGTGGGCGAGCGCGCGCTCGACGTGATGCGGATCGACGCCATCGGCGACCTTGATCCGGATCGGATCGCGGCTTGGGTCGAAGTTGGCGACGTCGGTCGGATCGGTCATCGAGCCGGCGGGCACCACCTCGACCTCGACGTTGCGGGTCCGGCCGTCGATCGTGATGTCGAGCGTGCCGTCGGCGTTGTGGACGACCGAGGGCCCGTGCGGCGGATCGCTGTGCAGCCCGAGCCGCGGCAGCGCGGCGTCGACGCCGGTCTGCACCGCGTCGTGGTTGGGGCTGCTCGGGTTGTTGTGATAGCTGCTGTTGGGGACTGCGGACGACGCGTCGGTCCTCGGCGCGCGTGCGCCGCCCTCGGGGCCTGTCGGGCTCGTGGGGTCGGCAGGGCGCGCGGCGGCGTCGGCGTCGGGCGGCGGGAAGCGGCGGCTCACCGTGCCGTCCGCGTTGCGGACCCACTGCGCCGCGAGCACGCCGTCGCGGTAGACCGAGACCTCATCGAGCGAGCGGCTGCGGTTCTGGTTGAACTGGCGGCGGACCTGCGATTCGATGTCGGCGAGCGGCGCGGTGGCGGCGTCGCCGTGCAGCTGGAGCTCGGCCACGCCCTGCTCGCCGAGGCCCGACTTCTTGAACTGGTCGTTGACGTCCTCGACGTCGCGCCGCACGCCGCGGTCGCCGATGTCGGTCGACGACGTCTTGATCTCGATGGCGCGGCCGTCGACCCGGAAGTCGGGCATGCGGTGATCCGCGGTCGGCAGCATCTCGACGGTCCGGCCCTCGGCGAGCCAGCGCTGGGCCGCCTCGAGCTCGCCGAGCGCGCCCTCGTTGCCGTCGCGCGCGAGGCGCAGCTTGTCTTCGAGCGCCTTGGGATCGCCGGTGAACCGCGGATCGGCGTCGAGGATCCGCGCCATGGCATCGACGTCGTCGCGCGTGAGCCGCAGCGGCTGCGGGTCGCGCATGCGCTCGACCGCGGCGAGCGTGTCGGGATCGAGGTGCGGCCGGATCAGATCGAGGCGGGCGTCGGCGTCGGGTCGCCCGTTGCGGATCCCGAGCGAATCGAGCAGCGACTGCATCTCGTGGCGCGAGCGAAGATCTCCCGTGGTGCTGAGGTCGTCGGCGAGCACGCGAAGCTCGGCGAGCCTGCCGTGATCGTGGGCGCTGAGCGCCGCGCCATCGGGCAGCGGGCCGTCGTTGGTGAGCGCCGGGGGCCCGTCGGCGACGCCCTGCTCGCGGTTGTGGATCTCGGCGACCTCGTGGGCGACCGCGCGCGGGATATCCTCGTCGCTGGCGCGCCGCGACACCGTCACCTCGTAGCTGCCGTCGGCGTTGCGCTCGTAGCTCGCGACCGAGCCGTCGCGCGAGTCGCCGACCCGGACGGCGACCGGCGTGCCATCGGGCAGCGCGAAGCCATCGCCGTCGCGCCGCACGCCGTCGGGCAACAGCGTCGCGGCGCGGTCGTCGATCTGGCGCTGCAGGTCGCTATGCGTCAGGTTTGGCTGATCGGCCGGCCGCGAATCGCCGCGGAATGCGCCGATCTCGGACGCGGTGCCGCCGGCATCGTGCGTGTGGTCACCGTGCGTCGCGTCGCCATCGCCGTGCGTCGCGTCGCCATCGGCGTGCGTCGTGTCGCCATCTGCGTGCGTCGTGTCGGTATCGGTGCGGGTCGTGTCGGTGCGCGGCAGGTCGACGTCGTCGTCGGTGCGCCGCCGGCCCGGCGCGGTCGTGGTCGCGCCGCCATCGCCGGTCGCGTGCGTCGTGGTCGAGCCGCCATCGCCCGTCGCGCGGGTCGTCGTCGAGCCGCCGTCGCTGGTCGCGTGCGTCGTGGTCGAGCCGCCATCGCCCGTCGCGCGGGTCG
>DATIPJ010000884.1:0-7981 GCA_035472155.1 Kofleriaceae bacterium | reverse complement strand
TGAGCTGAGGCTACATCGCGCCTGGCTCAGAACGTGTGGGGCCGATTGACCTCGCACGCGATCCACATCGCCAGGTTGGTGCGGTCCTCGTCGGTCGGCTTGAGGCAGTCGCGGTCGAGCGCGCCGCCCGGGGCGCTCGGGCAACGGTCCGGCGGCATATGCGTGTTGTGCGCCGCGGGGCCGCTGCCGGCATCCTCGTCGATGTGATCCGGAATGAGCAGCACGCCGCGCAGGCTGTCGTAATCGTGATAGAGCGGCGCGCCGTTGCGCTGCGCATGGGGCAATGTGCTCGAGTGGCACATCGTGCAGTAGTCGGTCATGAACTTCTGACCGAAGTTCTCCCACGTGAGCGTATCCGGATCGGGATCCGGACACGTCGTTTCGGTGGGCTCTGGCTTTGCCGCGTTGGTGCAGCCGGCGAGCAGGATTCCGAGGACAACGAGGCGCATCGGGTTCTCCTAGAAGCGTAGCGCGGTGTCGACGACGCCGCGAATGGTGAATGGATCGCCGGCGATGCCGAGCTGCAGCTCGATCGCCGTCGTCACGCGCGGTGTGCCCCAGGCCACACGCCCGGCGCCGATCACGCGCGCGACCCCATCGCCGATCGGGACGGCGCCGGCCGAGCGCGCGCCGACGCGCACGGCGTGACCGACGTCGACATCGGCCCCCGCGCTCCACGTCAGCTCCTGCAGGTTCATCGGATCGACCAGCGGCATCGGCCCGTGGTGGTGCCCCTCGAGCGAGACCAGACCGCGGCCGTAGCCGGCGCTCGCGTGGATCGCGACCGGCTCGGTGTGCCACGTGCCCCACACCGATGGCATCACCATCACGTGTCCCATGCCGAGCCCCTCGATCTCCGAGCCGGTCGGGCACATCACGTGAAGCGCGCCGCCGAGCTGCAGCGCATCGGTCGAGATCACCGTCGCATGCCCGGCGAGCATGGCGTCGCCCATGCCGTACCGGCTGAGCCCATTCTCGGTGATGTGATAGAGGCCGATCGCGGCGGTTGCGCCGAAGCCGCCGTGCGTCCAGCCGAGCTGGGGCGCGATGCCCTGATAGCTGCCGACATAGTACGTCGTGTCGAACTCCGCGGCCTCGAGCGCCACGCCGACCGAGACCGCCGATGCACCACTGCCGTGCTCGCCGGCCGACATCTCGTGGTCGGCGTGCTGGGCGCGCGCCACCCCTGTCAGCGAGGCGATCAGCCCCGCCGTCGCGATCGCGATGCTGCGAGCGGTCGCTACAGATTGTCGACGTACTCGGTACATGCGGCCTGGATGTCACTGAGGCTGACCGAGGGGTCGAGCTCCGCGTCGACGTGCGTCACGCAGGCCGCCTGCGTGGTCTCGCAGGAGGGTTTCACGCCGGCGATCGGATGGTCGATGCAGCAGACGACGATCGCTTCCTGGACCGACAGGGATTCCTCGTTGTGGTGATCGTCGTAGCAGTCCTGGAGGGTATCGAATGGGTCGTTATCGCCACCGCCGCCGCAGGCAGCGAGTACGAGCGGGAGGGCGAGCGAGATCGAAACGAATGCACGGGCAATACGCATGTGAGTCCTGAGATGAATGGCTGTGGGCAGAGGCCGCGAGGGACCTCCGGACAGCGGACGCGCGTGCGCGAAGCCTCGCGCAGCACGGACCGCAACCGACGAAACGCGAGCGCGGCTCGGCTAGGACGGTGCGTCAGGACGCGTGGGGGGCGGTGCGGGATGCGGTGCAGGGATCGCGTGGGCAGGCGCGCGCACCGCCGCCACCGGTGCGGCGGCGACCGCGATCACCGGCGCGCGAAACGCCGGGAGCTCGGGCGACACGAGGACGCGCTCGGTGTTGTGACACGCGCGCATCGACGGCTGCGACGACGAATCCGCCTTGTGATCCGGGCAGTGGCAGTGCGTCGGGTCGGGGCAGCAGCACGTCTTGACCACCGACATCGTGCGCAGCTGCGACACCGGAACGGCGAGCGCGACGATGATCGCGACCACAACGGTCGAGACCCAGGCCGTGGCGCGCCGGATGTGCACGAACGGATTCGAGCATTCTCCCAGCGAGGAGTCAACGCCGACCATCGCGTGCGCGCGCGACACAGCGATTCGCTCATTGTATTCGCGCGCCGCTCGCTCAAACGATGTGGCGTGGATTACGACGCAGACTCGAGGATCTGGCCGCGGCGCACGATCGAGCGCCGCACGCGCCGCAGCTTCACATGGTCGACCGTGACGAAGAGCGCGGTCCCGATGCCCCCCACCGTGAACCCGATGAACAGGATGCGCGTCTGGTGCAGCGCCGCCAGCACCAGCGCGAACCACGAGATGAAGTCGCGGCGCACGAGGTACGTGGCGCATGTCCCCAGCGTCGTGAGCCAGCGCGGCCACTGGCGAGTGCTCGCGCTCGCCGCGGCGGGGCGCAGTCGCACCGAGTTCGGCTGGCGGCCTGGCACGATATCGAAGCTGCCCGCGTAGTCCTGGCTATTCGCCGAGCCGACCACGACGATGATGTTGTAGTAGATGCAGTACACCGACCAGCCGTAGGTCGCGATGCCGAGCGCGATCGCCGCGAGCCACGGATCGAAGCCGAGGTCGCCGTAGTAATTGCGACCGAACGCGAGATGGCAATGCCAGCCGAGCGCGATCATGTAGCCCACCGACGACAACTCGTCGACGACGGTGTCGAGCCACGCGCCCAGCCGCGACGACATCAGCTTGAGCCGCGCGATCTCGCCATCGCAGCAATCGATGTATGCCGCTCCGAGCACGACCGCCGTGCCCGCAGTCGCCAGGTTCGCGCTGGCGTGCGCCGTCATCCAGCACCCGAGCAGCACGAGCGCGGCCACCACATACGAGATCTGGTTTGGCGTGATCGGTGTCCATACCAGGAGGCGCGTCAGCGGAAACGAGACCGGACGATACAGATAGCGTGTGATCGCATTGTCCTGCGGCTTGACCAGGATGCGATACAGCAGGCGATGCGCGCCACGGACGTCCTCGGGCGTCGCGATCGGGTGCCGCGCGATCGCACCGTGCGCGATCCGCGCCGTCGCACCGGCGGCGATCGCCGCGTCGCTCTCGCCGCGCGCGAGCGCAGCGACCACGGCGCCGGAGCGCTCGCCGGTCGCGAGCAGCGCCCCCGCGTATTCGTCGTCGGGGCCGACCGCGATCGCGAGCCCGTCTGTGAGCGGCGCTGCGCCCCGCGCGTCGACCAGCGGCGAGACCAGCGGCGGATGCACCAGCTGATCGGCGCGGATCACGAGCACGGGCGCCGCGCGTCCCGCTCGCCACGCCTCGAGCTCTCCGCGCGCCTCGCCGACGATCGTCACGCGCGCGGCCCCCACGCGGCGCGCGACCCGCACAGCGCGCTCCTCCGCGGACAGGCCCGCGATCCGGACACGCGACAGCGCGCCTGTCAGTACGATCGCGTCGAGGTCCATCGCCACCGCTACCTGAGCACAAAGCCGGCGCGCGTTGCTACGTCACCCTGCGGTGGAGGATGGCGATCCTCCCGCTCGCGAACCGGCGCCCGGCGCTCGCGGCTCGGTCAGCGGATGATGGCGGCGAGGTGACAGGAATTGGTCGCATCGAAGGCGCTCCCGCGGCCGACGTGGTGAATCTTGAACAGCTGAAACACTCAAGTACCTGAAAATCGTAGGTGCATGCGGTTTGCATTCACGGCGATGTTCCTATGAAGGCTGTCATTCTCGCCGCAGGTTGTGCGACGCGGCTGCGCCCGTACTCCGACGATACACCGAAGACGTTGCTCCCCGTCGGGGGCGTTCCGATCTTGCGCCGGACGATCACCAATCTTCTCAGGGTCGGCTTCGATCAGTTCGTGATCGGCACCGGATATCTAGAGCACATGGTTCGCGAGGCCGTCGGCACCTGGTTTCCGGGTCTCGACGTGACCTACGTCATCAATCGCGAGTACGCCTCCACCAACAACGCATACTCGCTCTTGCTCACCCGCGAGCATGTCGAGCACAGCGGCTTCATCCTGCTCGATGGCGACGTGGTGTTCGATGTCAGCGTCGTCGAGGAGCTCGTCGAGCGCGGCCCCGATTGCCTCGCGGTGCGCTCGGTCGGCGAGATCGGCCTCGAGGAGGTCAAGGTCACCGCGGACAACGAGGACCGCGTGCTCGCGATCGGCAAGCACGTGCCGGTGCGCTCCGCGATGGGCGAGTCGGTCGGCATCGAGCTGTTCTCGGCCGCGTCGTCGAAGCGCCTGTTCGGCGCGCTCCATCATCGCGTCTCCGAGCAAGGCCTGGTCAACGAGTACTACGAGGCGGCCTTCCAGCAGATCATCGACGAGGGCTCGACGCTGTACGGCGTCGACATCGGCTCGATGTACGCCACCGAGATCGATACGGTCGAGGATCTGATGGCCGCCAACACGCGGCTCGCGCAGCGCCCGGCCTTCGACGTCCGCGTCGATGGCCTGCGCCTCGCCGTCTGAACGGCCGAAGCTCGCGACCTTGCGCACCACGTGCAAGGCGGCGTCGCGGCGCACTGTGATGTAGGTCGTTCTCGGTCTCCATCCCTGGTGTGTGCGCCCGTGGCCCTGGGCTAGGATACGCCGCCATGAGATGGCTCCTCGTCGCGCTGGCGGTCGCTGGATGCGCGAAGGCGGGGCCCGGCAACAGCATCGTCGGCGGCATCACGGACGCCGGCACCGAGGTCGGCGATGGCGGTGTGCGCCCCGACGCGGGCGACTTCCCCGAGCCCGACGCCTCGCTGCCGCCAGGCCAGCTCGTGCTCGTGCAAACCACGAGCACGGCAGTCGCCGTGGACAACTCGTTCTACTGTCGCGAGCCCAAGACCGGCTTTGCGCGCGAGAACAACTACTACCGCGTGTTCGTCCCCGCCGATCACGGTGTCACCAGCGACCTGCACGTGATCGACGTGACCTTCGGGATCGAATTCGCGGCCGCAGGCCCCGCCGGCGGCAAGCAGCAGCCCGGCACGGTCGTCGTGGGGACCTACAGCGGCCCGATCGGCGGCACCACGCTCGACCTCACCCAGATGCGGACGATCTCCAGCGTGGACATCCAGATCCCCGACGGAGAAGGCGTTCGCCAGACGGTGCCGATCACCGGCGATATCTCAGCTGCGACGAACCTGATCGTCCAGCTCACGATCCCGGATGGCTTTGACGACGGCAACGTCTTCATCATCGGCTCCAACGGCGACGGCGAGCGCCGGCCCGGTTACACCAAGGCCATGAGCTGCAATTTCAACGTGCCGACCTCGATGTTCAGCATCTCGAGCCCGCGCCCCGACCTCAAGGAGGCAGACGTCGTTCTGATCGTCACGGCATCGACGGCCCCGGAGACCTGATCCGCACGCGCGCATACGCAGCGCGCCGATCCGCTGCGATGTCGTCGAGCGCGGCCGCGATCGCCGATCGATCGCGCGCCACCCGCGCGTGATTCGCCTCCGCGATCCGCACCGCCACGTCGCGGCGCGGCGGCTCCGCACGGCCACCGAGCATGCTCGCCTGCTGCGCGAGGCCGGGCATCGGCTGCCCCGCCCGGACCGCGTCGATGATCGCCAGTGGCACGAGCTGCAGCATCGGATCGGGCGACCGGCGCAGAAACGGCACCAGTCGCGGCGGCGTCGCCAGATCGAGCTCCGCCGCCGGATGAAACTCGGCGACGCCGGCCGCCGGTATGCGCGCCGCCACCGCATCGCGCAGCGCCCTCAGCTCGCCGCGGCCGATCGCCAGCTCGGGCGCCACCACCATCGCAACGCGCGTCGCTGGCGCCGCGAGCAGCCGCGTCCCCTCGGAGATCCACGCATCCAGCGCTGGCTCGCCCCAGAGCACGCCCACTGCGAGCTCGCCCTGCTCGCGCGCCCCGCGCGCCCACGGGCAAACGTCGTAGCGCTCCACCACCTCGACGAGGTAGCGCTCGAGCACGCGCATCACTTCCGCCGACCGTGTCACTGCAACCATCGTAGCCGTGGCGTGTCATTCTGAGGAAGTGAGAGCGTCATCGCTCGCAGGCGCGGTCGGCGTCGTGGTCGCGGCAGGCGGCGCAATCGCCGCGCCCGCGGCCCTCGTGGTACCCGCCGCGCTCGTCGCCATCGCGGTCGTCGCCACACCCGCCGATGCGAGCCCGCTGTCCGACGCGCTCGCTCGCCACACCGCGGCCGATGTCACCATGCTGCGCGCCCAGCGCACCGACGTTGCCGCGCGCTGCACCCTCGGCGCCATCTACGCGCGTCGCAACGACCTCCCACGCGCGGCGCTCTATCTCACCGGTTGCGAAGATGCTGCGCTCCCCGACGACATCGCCGGCCCGGTCCGTGCCGCCCTGCGCGACACCAAGCGGCGCCTCGACGCCAGCCGGTATTCCGCGGTCGCCGTGCTGACCCGCCCCGAGGGCCTCACCGTCGAGATCGACGCCCTCCCCGGCGAATCGTTCACCACCCCGGCCACGATCTGGATCCCGCCGGGCGATCACCAGCTCCGCGCCACCGTCGGCGAGCGCACGGTCACGCAGCCGATCACCACCGAGCCACACAAGAACGCCTCGGTCCTGATCGACACCGCTCCCGCCGCGAAGCCTGCCGCGCCGAGACAAGCGTCGATCGACTTCGCCGTCGACGAACCGGGGGGCTCGCTCGGCGAGAACCTCAGCGCGCCGCCGCCCGACATCAAGCACCCATCGCTGCTCAGCGACAAGTACCGCGGCGTTGCGTCCCCGTCCGCCGAAGCCTCCCTTGACGATCCGCTCGCCGCCCACCCTTCGGGCGTCGCCGCCACCGAGCGCCCGCTCTGGCTCGGCGCGCGCATCGGCATCGGCATGTTCGACGACACGCAGGCCTCCGCCCGCGCCGGCTTCGCCCTCGCCGCTGCCGCGCGCGTTCGCCTCACACCCGCGACCTTTGTCGCCGCTCGCGCCGACTGGACCCGCCGCGGCGGCGACGCCAGCGGCGCCATGTCCACCACCATCGACACCCTCGGCGCCAGCGCCGGCCTGGGGGTCACGGTCGTCGGCCGCCCTCCGCACCCGCTCCGTCCAGCGCCGGCATCGTCCCACGTGCCAGCGTCCGAATCGACTGCGCCCGGATCGACCGCGCCCGGATCGACCGCGCCCGAATCGACCCGCTCGCGCCGCCGCTTGGCCCTCGCCGTGATCGCTTTGCTGCGCGCGGATGTCCGATTGGCGGACGTTCGCGCCGAGATGCCGGTTCGGCGCACCGGCCTCAGCTTTGCGGCGGGCGCCGAGCTCGCCTTGCCCGCGACTCCGTTCACCGTCGGTCTTCGCTTCGAGCAAGGCCTGACCGACCTCGTCGCCGGTTCCCGCGATCGCGCCCTCCTCGCCGAGATCGGTATCGACCTGCGCTGACCTCGTTCGGCAGCGGGGCGCTATTGCGAAGCTTCGTCGGTGATCACGAGCCCATGCTCGGTCCAGCGGGCCACGCGATCGACGCGCGGGACGCGTTGCCAATCGAATCCCGCAACGAGCTCCGCCGGCGTGCAGGGCGCGGCCGTCGCCGTGAGGCGAGCCGCGTGCGCGAGGATGCCGCACAGCGCAAGTCCGTCGTGACAAGCCTGTAGCTGCGAGAATGGAATCGAGCCGTGCAGCTTGGCGAGCTTGCCGGCTCCCGGCTCGAGCAGCAGAAAGTGATGCCGGTGGTGCGGCTGCGGGTAGCCCAGCATGCGCTGCAGCATCACCTGCGTCGCCGTCGACGGTGCGATGTCGCGCCCGCGGATCACGTCGGTGATCCCCGCGTCGTGGTCATCGACCACCACCGCGAGCTGATAGGCGATCACGCCATCGCGCCGCCGCACCACGGGGTCGCCCATCTCGTGCGCCGGCGTCTGCGATAGATCGAGGCCGCCGTCGTCGACCAGGTCGATGCGATCGTCGTCGAGCTGTGCGCGCACGGCGTCGGTCGTAGCGCGCCAGCCGCCCGGCGGAAGAGGACGCCCGCGGCACGTGTTCTCGTACGCCCAGCCGCCATCGGGCGCACGCCGTCCGCCCG
>DATIPJ010000883.1:0-4379 GCA_035472155.1 Kofleriaceae bacterium | reverse complement strand
CGATCGCAACCGAGCCGTTCTCTCCGTAGACCTCGAATTCGAACAGGTTGGTCCACTGCGTGAGGCTCGAGTGCACGCTGCAGATCGCGCCCGACGCGGTCTCGAGCAGCGCGAAGCCGTTGTCCTCGAGCGGTGCGATCGGCCACCGCGTGGTCGACGTGAACCCGGTCACGCGCGTGACGTCACCGACGAACCAGCGGAACAGATCGACGACGTGGATCCCCTGCTCCATCAGCTGACCGCCGCTGACGATCTTCGGATCGCTGCGCCACTCGTTCTCGATCCCGACACGGCCGCCGATCCCGTAGCGCGCGCGCCCGAACGTGGGCTTGCCGATCTCGCCGGCCATGACGCGCTTGTGCGCCTCGAGCACGGCCGGGTGGTGGCGGTGGTTGAACCCGCACTTCAGCACGCGGCCGGTCTTCGTCGCGGTCGCAACCAGCGCGCGCGCTTCGTCGAGCGTGCGCGTCAGCGGCTTCTCGCACAGCACGTGCTTGCCCGACTCGAGCGCGGCGGTCGCGATCTCCGCGTGGCTGTCCGGATACGTGAGCACGAGCACGATGCCGACGCCGGGATCGCTCACGGCGTCTCGCCAGCGGGTCGCGACCTTCGCGCTGGTCCCCCTGGCGAGCGCAGCCGCCCTGCGCTCGTCGAGATCGACGATCCATGTGACCGCGTGGTCCTTGCCGTCGAGGATGGGCGTGATGCGCCGCCGCGCCTGCAGGCCGGCGCCGATGATCGCGATGTTCGTCATGACTTCCCCGCGCGGCCGAACCCCTGGTACACGAACCCGGCCGCGTGGAGCTTGGCCGGATCGAGGTGGTTCTTGCTGTCGATGATCACGCGCTTCTTCATCTTCGCGCCCAGCGCGGCGTAATCGAGCTCCTTGAACTCGGGCCACTCGGTGACGAGCACGAGCGCGTGCGCGCCGGAAGCGAGGTCATCGGCCGAGCTCGCGCGTTCGAACAGCCGCGCATACTCGCGCATCTCGTCCTCGCTGGCCGCCGGATCGTAGCCGAAGCACATCGCACCGGCGCGCCGGAGCTTCTGGATGATCTTGATCGCGGGCGAGCGCCGCATCGTCGAGGTCCCGGGCTTGTAGGTGAGGCCGAGGATTCCGACCTTCTTGCCCTCGAGCTTGCCGATCCGCTTCTCGAGCTTGAGCACGACCTCGTCGAACGTGCCCTCGTTCACGCTCATGATCGCATCGAGCAGCTTCGGTTTGTACTCGAGGTCTGCTGCGAACTTGCGCAGCTGCGTGACGTCGCGAGCGAGCGTACCGCCCGAGAACCCGAGGCCGGGCATGACGAGCGCGCGCGCGCCGATGCGCTGGTCGAGCCGCAACGCCTGGCCGACCGCGACGGCATCCGCGCCGAGGCGATCCGCGAGATTGGCGATCTCGTTGATGAACGTGATCGATGTGGCGAGGAACGTATTGAGCGCGTGCTTCACCATCTCGGCGCTGCGCAGGTCCATCGCGACCTTCTTGGTCTCCACGCTTGCGTAGAGCGCCTCGGCAGCCTGCCGGGCCGGCGCGTGATCGGCGCCGAGCACGAGCATGTCGGGCGACAGGAAGCGCGAGATCGCGCTGCCGAGCCGCAGGTTCTCGGGCGTGTACACGACCCCGCTCTGCCAGCCCTTGTTGCGCTTGCGCACGTCGGCCTGGATCTTCTCGCTCGTACCGAGCGGGATCTGGCTCGTGATGACGAGCGGCACGTCGGGGCCGAGGTGGGGCGCGACGAGCCTGGCCGCCTTGACGACGGGCGAGATGTCGACCTCGTCCTTGTCGTTGACCGGCGAGTCGTATGCGATCACGACCCACCTCGCACCCGCGGCCGCGCTCGGCTCGTGCGCGAAGCGCAGCTTGCCGGACGCCAGGTGCTTCTTCATCAGATCTTCGAGGCCGGGCTCGAACAGCGGCGGGGTGCCCGCTTGTAGCAGCGCTGCTTTTTCAGCGTCGAGCTCGAGCCCGGTGACGTCGTAGCCGAGCTCTGCGAAGCCCACCGCGTTGACGATGCCGAGGTGCCAGATGCCGATGACGCAGACGTCGCTCGGTCCGCTCATAGTGTCTCCACGCTGAGCTTGAACTTGTCGGTGCCGAGGAGCCGGCGCGTCGCGATGCGCACGGCATCGTTCGATGTGCGCCGGCAGTACCAGCCGAGCTCGTGGATCTTGCTCGTGTCGAGCAGCACGACCGGCTGATCACCGGGCCAGCCGCGCGGCGTGCCGGTGAACCGGTACTTGACGTCGCGCAGGCCCATCTCCTCGATGATGATCTCGGCGATCTCCATGATCTTCGACGTCGAATCGGTGCCGAGGTTGACGAGGATCGGAAACGGACCGCTCGGCGTCGCGTGATACGTGTACAGCATGCCCTGGATGCAATCCTCGACGAGGAAGTAGTTCTTCTCGCCGCGGCCGGTGCCGAGCACTTCGAGCTCGCTGGGGCTCTTCCTGAGCTTCGCGATGAAGTCGTAGATGATGCCGTGGTTCGTGCGCTCGCCGATGACGTTGCCGAACCGGTAGATCCACGCCTCGATCCCGTACAGGCCGGCGAACGAGCAGATGAACGCCTCGCACGCGATCTTGCCGGCACCATAGTGCGAGACCGGAATCAGCGGTCCCGAGCTCTCCTTGAACGTCCCCTGGAGCGACTCGCCGTAGACGGCGCCCGTCGACGCGAACAGCAACTGTTTGACGCCGGTCAAGCGCATTGCCTCGAGCACGTTCCACGTCCCGATCAAACTGTTGTCGAGATCGATATGCGGTTTCTTGTAGCCCGATGGGATGTCGGTGTTCGCGCCCAGGTGCCACACGATATCGTGGCCGGCCATCGCCGCCTTCACGGCCTCGAGGTCGACGAGGTTCGCCTGGATGAAGTTGATCTTGCCGGCCTTCGCGTAGTCGGCGATGTAGCGATCGGTCGACAGGCTGAGGTTGTCGTACACGGTGACCTGGCAACCCGCCGATACCAGTAGATCGACGACGTGGCTGCCGATGAAGCCAGCGCCGCCGGTCACGAACCACCTCTTCTTCGCGTCTTCCTCGGTAAATACGCTCATCACAGTCCTTGCTCGAGCAACGCGCGCACGGTGGCGCTCACCGCCTTGGCCGAGTTGTACTTCGCGCGCCAGCCGAGCCGCGCGAGCTTCGTGTTGCGCAACCGGACGATCGCGACGTCGCCCTTCCAGCCGATCTTGCCGCCGGTGTGCTCGACCTTCACACGACCGAGATCCATCTCCTGGAACACGAGGCGCGCGATCTCGTTGACCGTGACGAACGAATTCGACGACAGGTTGAAGATGGCGACGCGCTCCTTCGCCTTCTTCCACACGGTCATGACCGCGTCGATGACGTCGGCCACATGGAGGTACGCCTTGCTCTGCTTGCCGTCGCCGAGGATCGTGAGGTGGGTCGGATCGGCGAGCAGTCGCTTGACGAAGTCGTAGACCACGCCGTGTGTCGCACGCGGGCCGATGATGTTCGCGGGCCGGACGATCCATGCCCGCCAGTCGTAGAGGTGACAGAACGCCGAGATCAGACCCTCGGCGGACAGCTTCGTCGCGCCATACATCGACACCGGCGTCAGCGGCCCGTGGGACTCGCTCGAGTACGAAAGGCCACGGTCGCCGTACACACCGCTCCCCGACGTGTAGACGATCTGCTGGATGCCCCGCGCATGCATGGCGCGCAGGAGCGAGAAGGTGCCGACGGTCGTCTGCTCGAAGTCGAGCGTCGGATCGTGCACGCCACGCGCGATGTCGGCGTTCGCGGCGAGATGGAACACGCACTCCGTCCGCTTCGGCAGCGCCTTCACGAGCTGGTCGTGGCGGCGAATATCGAGCTTGATGAAATCGGCCTTGCGCGTTCGCACGTGGTGCTCGATGAACGCGCGGCGGCCGCCGCTCAGGTTATCGATGATGGTGACCTTGTGCCCCGCGTCGACAAGCCGATCAACGAGGTTCGATCCGATAAAGCCGGCTCCGCCGGTGACGACGACGTTCATGCCCTGACCTTTGGGGGGGGATTCTGGTATGAGAGAGGGGTCCATGGCCAGCGGCGGCGGCACGAAATCGTTCGAGTTCACGCCGACGATCGCGGTCGCCACAGGACGCGCCCACAACCAGTTCATCGCCTGCCCTGCGTGCCGCGCGGACACGCCGAGCTACCTGTTTCATCGCGTGGGGATCAGGTTCGTGCGCTGCCGCGCGTGCGGCGTGGTCTACGTGAACCCGGCGCGCGAGCGACAGATCAACTATCTGGCGGTCGAGCGCGGGCCGACGTACGGCCCCAGCGATCGCGAGCTCGTGTGCTGGGACTTCGGGCGGCTCCTCGACCGGCTCGCCGACGATCATCGCCGTATCACCGGCGCGCCGCTC
>DATIPJ010000882.1:0-7823 GCA_035472155.1 Kofleriaceae bacterium | reverse complement strand
CGCCGATCGCGCCGGCCGCAGCCGCGACCACCGCGGAGTCGGTGTCGCCGAGCGACGCGATCAGCGCGGCGATCACCGGGGCGCCGCCGGTCGCGCCGATCCGACCCAGGCCGCGCAGCGCGAGCAAGCGCTCGGCCGGCTTGCCGCGCCGTGCGAGCTCGAGCAGCTCGGCGGCTCCGCCGGCGCGCCGCGCCTCGGCCTGCGCGATCCGGATCCGCAGCGCGGTGTCATCGGCCTGCCCCGGCGGCCGCGGCTCGGGCGTCGCGGCGGGACACGCGGCGAGCAGGCACGTTGCGAGGCAGAGCACGAGCGAACCGAGGCGCGGCATGCGCGCATGGTACTCGCGGCGCGCGGTCAGACAACGCAGAACGCGCGCGGTTCCACAAATTCTCCGACGACAAACCGCTCGCGTTGGCGCGGGCTGCATGACATCGTGGCCGCATGCGACCGTTTCGCCTCGCGCTCGCCAGCACCGCCGTCTGCGCCGTTCTTGGGCCGCTCGGCGGCTGCAAGCGCGAGGCGGCGCCCGAGCCCGCGCGCAAGGCCGAGCCCCGGCCGCAGAAGAAGCAGCCGGTCGATACCACGCCGCTTCCGGCGCTCGCCGCCAACCCGGGCGGCGCCACCGGCAAGCCGCTGTGGGCGACCGGGTTCGGCGGGCTCGGCATCGACTCGCCGCGCGCGATCGCCGTCGCGCCCGGCGGCGAGAGCTACGTCGTCGGTTACTTCGACGGCGAGATCGACCTCGGGCCCGCCGGCAAGCACCCGGCGGCGCCCAATGCCAAGGACCCGAAGAAGTCGGGCTCCGATGCGTTCGTGGTCAAGCTCGGCGCCGACGGCAAGATCGCCTGGGGCAAGACGTTCGGCGCCGGGCGCGACGATGTCGCCAACAGCGTCGCGGTGCGCGGCGAGCGCGTCGTCGTGGTCGGCCAGTTCCTCGACGAGATCGCCCTCGGCGAGTTCCGTCATCCCGCCGCGGGCTCGGACGACATCTTCGTCGCGGCGTTCGACCGCGCCGGCGAGCCGCAGTGGCTGTGGACCGCGGGCGGCATCGATTCCGACGGCGCGAACACGATCGCGGCCGCGCCGGACGGCGGCTGGCTCGTCGGCGGCTCGTTCAGCCGCACCGCCGAGTTTCAGGGCATCTCGCTCAAGTCGCGCGGCGGGACCGACGCGATGCTCGTCAAGCTCGGCGCAAACGGCGACGTCGAGTGGGTCAAGCAGTTCGGCGGCCGCTACAACGATACGATCTCGCACCTCGCGGTCGACGCGCGCGGCAACATCTATGTCCAGGGCGTGTTCCGCGACGTCGCCGACTGGGGCGGCAAGCCGCTGACCGCGCACGGCGGCTCGGACAACGACATCGTGCTCGCCAAGTACGATGTCAACGGCGATCACGTGTGGTCGCAGAACTTCGGCAACGCGTTCAACGACGTCGCCGGTGGGCTCACCGTCGATCCCGCCGGCAACATCACGATGGTCGGCTCGTTCGACAAGAGCATCTCGTTCGGGCCGGGCGACGAGCACACCTCGCTCGGCGAGGCCGATGCGTTCATCGCGCGCTACACCACCGACGGCAAGCTGGCGTGGGCGCACACCTACGGCGCCGAGCGCGAGGACATCGCGTTTGGCATCGACGCCGACGCCGCCGGCAACACCGTCACCGTCGGCTGGTTCCAGGGCTCGGTCGATTTCGGCAAGGGCGCGTTGATCAGCAAGGGCAACAAGGACGTGTTCGCGGTCAAGCTCGACGCGAGCGGCGCGCTGATCTGGGCTCAGCGCTGGGGTGATCACGACCACGACCAGGGCCGCGCGGTCGCGGTCGACGACAAGGGCGCCGCGATCGTCGTCGGGATCTACCGGTTCACGCTGGCAATCGTGTCACCGGCCCTCGAATCGGTGCGCGCGGAGGGCGATCGGATCCCCAAGCCCGACGCGTTTGTCATCAAGCTCGATCGATAGCCTCGTCGATCGGGGAATCCTGTACGCGCGCAAAAACTGACTCGGCACTGCTTCTCGCCGCGATGCGGCGGTGTAAAAGAGCCGAACTCGTTTCACTCAGGAGAACCAAATGGCCAAGGCAAAAAAGGGTAGAGGCGGCGGTAGCAATCGTCCCCTCGAGATGCTGCTCGTCAGCTCGAAGGTCCGTCAGATGCTCAAGGACGCCGGCTGCAACACAGCAGGCGATGCGCTCGACGGGCTCAATGCGTACGTCGGCTGGCTGGTCCAGCAGGCGGCGAAGCGTGCGAGCGAGAACGGCCGCAAGACGGTCCGCTCGCACGACTTCATCCTCATGTGAGATCCGTCCCAGAACGGCGTTCCACCGCTGGGCGCGCTCCGGTGACGCACTGGACGCGCCCGTCGCATTTTCGGACAGCCCGGCCTACAATGCGGCCAGGTGACGGGGGCTCCGATCTACCTTGTTTCGGCGTGCGCCACCGGTGACGAATTCGTCGCCGCATTCCGGCGATACGCCGACAAGCACGGTCTGTTCATCCCGATCGCCGAGCCGCTGCAGCTCGGGCGGCGCGCGCGGTTCGCTGTGACGCTGTGCGATGGCGGTGTGATGATCGAGGGCCACGCCGAGGTGACCAGCTCGGCGTGGACTGCCTCGGTGGTGCACGGCCGCGTGGGCATGACGCTGCGCTTCCTCGAGCCCGACGAGGCGAGCCAGACCACGCTCGGCGAGCTCGAGCGCGCGCGGCTCGCGATGAAACCGCCGCCGCCGAGCATTCCGCCGCGCCCGGCCGAGATCCCCGCCGAGCCACGCCCGGTGCCGCCGCCCGTGCAGGGCCGCATCGACGCGGTCAACGCGCTCGCGCAGTGCGTGGCGATCGGCGATCCGGAGCCGCCCACGCCACCGCCGCCCTCGACGCCCCGCGCACGCACCAAGTCGCTGCCGCCGCTGGCGCCCCCGCTGCGATCCGGATCGACCGCGCCGCCCGACGGTGGGCTCGGTGTCGCGCCGGTGAGCGCATCGCCTGCGCGATTCGGCCCGCCGGTCACGCCGACCGAGCACGGCGTCGGCGTCACCCCGCGCGGCCCGGGGATGCCGCGCGCCACCACGCCGCCGCCACCGGCGCCGACGACCAGCCCGCGCGCGACGCCGCAGCCGGAATCGCTTCGCCAGAGCGCAGAAGCGGCCGCCGCGGCGATGCCGATCGCCGTCATCCCGACCGGGCCGACCTCGGATACGTACGTCGCAGTCGCGCCCCCCGCGGCGCCTCGTCCGGCCGCCGAGATGCCGGTCGTCGCCCCGCGCGCAGCGACGCTGACCGGCACGGCACCACCGCCGGTGCCCGCGCCGCCGTCGCTCCTGCCGTCGATCGAAGCGCCGTTGCCCCCGCCGCTCGAGGGCGCGCACGATCCGCTCGGCGCGCGCCCCGACGCGCCGACCCCATCGTCGCGCACGACGACGCGACCGGGCGCTGCGCCTGCACCCGTGCAGGCGCCCCCACCTCGCATCGCGGCGCTCGCGCCCGCGGCGCCTGCGGCCGCGGCGCTGATCAGCGACGGGCCGATCTCGGAGACCTTCACCGCGGTCCCGATTCCGGCCGCGTCGCACGGCTCCGCGCCGACCCAGGTCGGCGGCGGCATTCTCGTCGAGCCTCTGCCGTCGAGCGATCCGGCGATCGCGATCCCCTCCGCCGCGACGAGCGATGACGCCAGCGCGCGCACCAACGTCGAAGGCGGGCCCGATCCGCTCACGCCGGCAGCGCCGATCGTGGCCGCGTCGCGCTCCGGGCTGCTCGAGATCGAGATCGCCGAGCCGACCGACATCTCGCAGGGGCCGCCCGAGCTGCTCGGCGACGCCGCGCCGCGCGAGACCAAGGAGATCGCGCCGCCGCAGACCATCGAGCTGCCGGCGCCCGACGCGATCGACGCGGGCGATCCCTCGACGCTCGACGAGGTGATGCCGCCGCGCCGGACCGCGCTCGGGTTCGCCGCGGTGTCGCCGCCGGCCGCGGCAGCGGGGAGCGCGCGCGGCGAAACCAGCTCGGCGCAGATCACGGCAGTGATGGCGGCCGAGGAGCCCACGCCGACGCCCGCCGACGGCTGGCGACCGCTGGAGGACGCATCGTGGCCCGGCGGCGCCGACGGTGCCGAGGACCATGCCGCGTTCGACGGGCGCCCGAAGACCGATCCCGATGCGCAGCGAGAGACCGTCTCGATGCGCAAGGCCGTCCCACCCGACGAGGCTCCGCCCCCCGGCGACGCGCCGGTCTCGGCGGACACGCTGCCGCCGAGCAACACGCTGCCGCCGAGCAACACGCTGCCCCCGCGCGCGCCCGACAGCGTGCCGCTACAGCCGCCGGTCTTGCCCGCAGGCGCACCGGGGCCGCTGCCGAGCGGCGACTGGACGATCGCGCGCGATCCGAGCGCGCCCGATGGCTGGAGCGAGCCGTTTCAGACCGTCACGCCGCCGCCGGTCGCCGACGGTCGAGGCATGGCGCTCGCTGCGCTGGCCGCGAACGCGCAGCCGACCGACGAGCCGCGGAGCACCACGCTGCGCGGCCACGAGATGGCGCTCGAGCCAAAGGTCCAGATCGACCCCACACTGATCGAGCCGATCCCGGTGCCGCCGCTGCCGGTGTCCCCCGACCCGGGGCCGCCGATCCCGGCGCAGCACATCCTCGTACCGCCGCCGGTCGGACCGTCCCAGGTCACCGTTCCGACGCTGCCGCCCCCCTCCCTCGCGCCCGAGCTGCGGCTGCGGCCGATGCCGTCCGACGGCGCGGTGCAGGCGATGCCGCTCGACAATCCGTTCGCCGACTCCGTGATCTCGTCGCCCGGCATGGGCGAGCGCAGCGCGCCGCCGGGCGCGATCGAAGCGCCGCCGGTGAACATGATGATGGCCGTGGCGCAGTCGAGCCCGTTCCTGCCGCAGCACGGTGGACCGCCGCTCTACACCGGCGTCGATTACCCGATGGCGACACCGCACCCGCGGTTGGGCCACCCGGTGGGCGGGATGGCAGTCGCCGACCCACGCTACGCGAGCGAGGTCGCGCTGCCCGTCCAGCGCGGGCAGCGACGCGTGATCATCGTCCTGGTGAGCGCGCTGGTTGCCGCGCTGGTCGGCATCGCGGTCCTGCTCGCCACCAGCGAGAGCCCGGGGAGCACTGCTCCGTCGGGCAGCGGCGCTCGGCTGCCGGGGCACTCCTCGGTCGCTCCGCCGCCGGCCGCGCGCCCCCCGGAATCGAGCACCTCCCCCGAGCCACGCGGCGCCGCCGTGGATCCATCGTCGGCGTCGGCCTCGGCGTCGCCCGACGGAACGACGTCAGCACCGGGGGGGCCGTCGCCCGCGCCCGCTGCTGCTGCCGCCGCTGCAGCTCCGCCCGCGACCGGCGCGTGTTACGCCGATGTCACGAGCGCGCCCGCTGGCGCCGAGATCGTCAACGACCAGGGCCGCGTGATCGGCACGACGCCGCAGAAGGTCGCCCTGCCCTGCCGCAAGCCGATCGACCTCGTCATTCGCAAAGGCAAGCTCGCCGCGGTGACCCGCACCGTCACGCCCACGCCCGACGGGACCCGGCTGCGGGTCACGCTCGGCCGCCAGACGCTTCTGGTCAAGGTCAGCTCGACCCCGCCCGGCGCGACCATCACCTTGAACGGCCGATCACTCGGCGTCACACCGACGACGGTGAAGGTCCCGGCCGGCGAGTCGTCCGTCCTCATGATCGTCAAGGACGGCTTCGCGACCGAGACCGAGACCGTCGCGCCGAAGACGAACGGCCTCGCAGTGCACGCCGACCTCAAGCGGCTCGAGCGCGCCGACCGCAAGAAGCCCTGGTGATCACTTCCAGAACGCCGCGCGGCTCTTCTTCTTCGGCAGCGGCGGCGGTGCACCGGCGGCGAGCGCTGCGAGCTCGGCCGCGACCGCGGTGACCTCGGCGACCAGCGTCGCCGGCGACGCCAGCGCCGCGGACAGCCGCTCGCCCTGCGCCTCGACGGCGCTCGCCAGATCCTCGTCGCCGCCGATCGAGCGCAGGTCCTCGACCCACTGGATGAGCCGCTGGCGCAGGAGGCGGATCGCGCTCGTCTGGCCACCGCTGGCCGCCGCGAGCAACCCGCGCACGAGCTCGGTCAGCTGCACGAGGTAGGCCGCCACATCGCCCGCGGGCGCACCCATCGTGTCGACGGGAGGGCCCCCCTCGGCCAGCGTCATGGTCGTCCGCGCGACCCACTCGTTCTGCGGCGAGGCCTCCGGCGCGCGGACGCTGCTCACCGTCAGAGGTGCCGCCGGTGCCGGCATCGCCGGTGGCATCGGAGGCATCCCCGCCGGAGCCGGGGCCATCGCCGTCGGCGGCATCGACTTCTGCGGCATCCCCCCGGCACGCATAGGCACGCCGCCCGCCATCATGGTCCGGCGCATCGGCGGCGCACCCGGTGCATCCCATCCCGCGGGCGACTCCACCGGCTGCACGACCTGATGCAGCACCCCGCCCTTGTTGACCACGGCGCTGCGGTCGACCGCGAGGAATGCGGTGAACCGCGACAGCACGCTGAACTGCTTCGACACCGCGACGATCTGCTGCTCGAGCTGCGGCCGCGCGGCCGCGGCGTAGCGATCCTCGAGATCGCGAATGTGCGCGCGCGCCCAGCTCGCCGCCAACCAGGTCGAGGCCTCCGCCGCGCCCCTGAGCGCGACGGTCATGCGCAGCGGATCGCCCAGGCTCGTCCCGCTGACCTCGATCGCCGCGCCCGCGCGCGCCGGGCCGCGGTAGCGTCCGAGCACCACGACCGGCGCACCGGCGTACACGTCGGGCAGCTTCGCCGGTGCGATCGACTCGCGGTCGAGCTCGAGCCCGGTCGCCGCCAGCGCCAGCTCCGTCGCGATCGGCGTGCCGATCCGGCGATGGATCTTGGCCATCACCGCGTCGAGCCGGTCCTCCGACTCGACGAGCTCGCACAGCCCGCCGCCCGCCGCCGCGAGCCTGCGCAGGAACGCGGCGTTCACCGCCTGATCGATCCCGAGCGTGAACATCTTGATGTTGCGCATGCCGGGCGATACCCGGCGCAGAATGTCGTCCTCGTTGCCGACCTGCCCATCGGTGACCAGGACGATCATGCGCTCGCGATCGGCGGTGCCGCCGCCGAGGTGTTTGAGCGCCAGCTGCATCGGATGCGCGATCTCGGTCCCGCCGCGCGCGTCGACCTTGGCCAGCGCCTCGACCGCGCGGAACCGATGGCGATCGGTCGCGTTCGAGAGGCCGTTCGCCGGCAGGAGCTCCACGCGATCGTCGAAGGCGATCACCGAGAACCTATCGCGCGAGGTCAGCGTGTCGATCATGCGCGCCGTCGCGCGCCGCGCCGCCACCATCTTCCAGCCGCCCATGCTGCCCGAGCGATCGATCACGAACACCACGTCGCGCGGCTTCGCGGCCACGGCCGTCGTGCTCGGCGGGACGATCGTCAGCGCGAATGCACCGCCGCCGCCGCCCGGATCGTCGGCGCACACCAGCGAGCTGGCGAGCTCGCGCTCGTCGATCCGCCAGCGCAGGATGAAGTCGCGATCGAGCCGCTCGCCGGGCTGGACCTCGATCACCTGGGCGTCGCGCCGGGCCACCGTCACCGCGTGCAGGCTCGACGCCACGTCGCGCATGACCCCGTCCGTGAGCGCGACCCGCAGCCCGAGCCGCACCGGGTTCGGACAGCCCGGCAGCCGCACCGGCGGCGAGATCCGCGACGCGTCCGGCACCAGATCGGTGTCCGCCGCCCGGCCCAGCCCGGCCTGGTCGCCACCGAGCGCGAGCCCCGGGATGTAGCGCGGCGCGACCACCAGCGGGAACCGGAACGTCACCTCGCCGTCGTCGACCGGCAGCGGG